>JAPLGV010000336.1:0-982 GCA_026389975.1 Chloroflexota bacterium | reverse complement strand
GAACCCCGGTAAAGCGCCCCGTCTATGATCACTCCCGCCCCAATACCTGTGCCAATGGCGATAAGAATCATATCCTGACAGTTCTGACCTGCACCAAACCATAATTCCCCCAGAGCGGCCAGATTGACGTCGTTATCCACCACGATTGGATAATCGTAACGTTCAGCAAGCTTTGCTTTGAGAGGGAAGTTTTCCCAATGCAACGTATATGCCCATGTGACAATTCCTTCTTTGTGCAGGGTAACGCCCGGTGCCCCCACGCCAATTCCACGCACCCTGCGCCCCTCGACTCTGGGGCTGGCTAGTAAACTATCAATCAGTGTGGTCAAGTAGTTAAAACTATCCTCGCCCGAAGTGCCATGACGGCTGATATTCACTTCATCAAGGATATTACCGCCCAGGTCAGAAATTGCCCCATACATCTTCGTCCCGCCCATATCAACACCAAGGACAACATATCCACCGGCATTGAACTCCAGAAGCGATCGTCTTCGTCCACCGCTCCATTCAGTACTACCTTGTGGACGAACAAATCCTTCGCTAATCAATTTATCCACAATACGCATAACTGTTGGCAAGCTAACACCTAATCTTTCAGCAATTGCAGACCGGGAAATTGGGCTTTCCCGGCGGATGATTTCAAGGATCGCTGACCGGTTGATATCGCGCATTGCAGAAGCAGTAATCGTAAGTGGATAAGCCATCGAAAATCAGCCCATTTCAGGAGATAAAGTAATTAACATAGTGTAACTCTTACTTACATCATGTAACTATAATAGCAAATATTTGAACGAAAGTCAATACCCAATTTCCTTTTGTACCGCAATGAGGCAACCGCCTGCTCTGGTTTGATTCACCAGGATCAAGAGATATCCTAAAACAAAAGCCGAGTCTCCCTTGACTCGGCTTTTTCTGTCTACGACTTGTCATCTGCACTACGCTGTACAGATCAGTCCAACAACTTCAATCCATAACAACGATT
>JAPLGV010000130.1 GCA_026389975.1 Chloroflexota bacterium | reverse complement strand
TTTTGCAGTGGAGTCGTAAATCCATGAACTTTCCTGTTTCGAAGGGCTCAAATGGGATTTTGGTTCAGATATTTACGTGGTAGTCCCGGTTCTAGTACGGGACGCAGTACCCTGTAGGTCACTTTTTTTGGAAACTACGCGGAACGAATGCCCTCTCCCGGAAGGACACCGGGACGGTGTGTGATCCCCCCCGTTCCTTGCGGGGATGAGCTTCAACGCCTCACATGGACGCCTCATGGCGTCGGTGTGGCTGGTGGAGTTGGCGTTTCCGTCTGGGTGGGAACGGCGGTGGCCTCGCCAGCGGTCGCAGTCACCGTGGCTGTGCTGGTGACTGTAGAAGTAGCACCGCTCAGGTTGATGAGGACGAAGACTTCGTCGCCGAAGAACGTCCCGTTTGCGGCAGACATCCGCCAGTTTCCATGCACTGGGCCAGTCTTGTTCGGGGCCATCATGGCGATGGAAAGTTCCACTTCCGCGCCGGGACTGACCGTCTTGTCTAAAACCAGGGCGGTTCCACCCATGGCCTCACCGCTAGTGAAAGCGAACTTGAAACCCGTTTCCCAGATACAACTGCCGGTATTCTTGACCAGCCATGTCTTGGTGAATACCTGTCCGGGGACCATGGGAGTGTTATCAGGGATGGTCACGTCTCTGACAAGGATCAGCCCGTAGCAAGAGACAGTTGGGACAGCGCTGCTTCCTGGTGCTTTCGGGGTGCTGGGCGTGGAGGCCGAAGTTGGTGTATTGGTCGGGGTGTTGGTGGGGGTATTCGTTGGTAGGGCGATGGCGGTCTGCGTTAACCCAGCCGCGAAGGTGCTTATCGCCGAAGTCTGGATCGCCTCTACGCCGAGGGTTGGGGTCGAATCGGGCTGGCTTGCTCCACAAGCGCTCAACGCCAGGCTGCCCAGAGCAGCAAGGATTATCAGAATGATCAACTTGTAAGTATTCTTCATTTTCAGTTATTCCTTTCACTAAAAAGTGGCACTAATCTAACCGTAAATTGACCGCCAATTTGTGGAAAGTTCGAGGCAGAAAGACCGCCGGGCAGGGGAGACCTGCGGTCATTTGCCAGGGTCCCGTGTCCCGTGTCCCGTGTCCCGTGCGAGAACCGGGACTGCTTCGCGAGAACCGGGACTAATTCGCGGGGTCAGGAGACCTCGCCCGAGCAAGGTATTCCCAAGAATAACAGCCATCTCGAATATTTAGACACGCCGGAGGCGGTCGAGTGTATGCGGTTGTTAGCGCCCCATTCCGTCCCTGACAGTATACTACCAAACCCTTTTACCCGCAGGCTTGATTGAACCGAAGCAGTTGCCACCGGTCACAATCGTCCTGATAACTCAGTTCCATGAGCCCACATAAGTCAACTCGAAAATCTCCTCGCCGGTAGACTGGCAGCCCCATCACGTAACACATCATTTGCCGAATCAGCCCATCATGGCTCACTAAAAGAATGTCGGCTCCGGTGTGTTGGCCCCGCTTTTCGTCGAAAAAATCCTTGATCCGCTCCTGAACTTCCGCTCCGGTTTCCCCGCCCGGAAATCGAAAATCAGCTCTCCGCGCAATGTAGGCTCGCCACACGTCCGGATAGACCTGCTGAAAATCGCGCTCCGTCATCCCGTCCACGTCGCCATTGTCAATTTCATTCAAACGCCCATCCACCACTGGGGTGATCTGTAAGTGCTCCGCCACAGCTGCGATGGTTTGCCAAGTGCGTTGATAGGCACTGACATAGATGGCCGTAATTGGTTTATCCGCAAAATTGGCGACTAACTTCAGTGCAGCTTGTTGTCCCCTGGCACTGAGTGGCTGATCTTGATGACGCAACTGCGGATTGTGAAAGTCCCCTTGCTCTTTCTCCGCATGGCGAAGGATATACCAGATCATCGGTTTGATTCCCATCATTATCCAACACTATTCCCGTGGTTGAGATAAACTTTCTTCGCCAACTTACCGGCCGATCCTGAAGCGGGCGCTACGGCAGGTTTCAGCCGCGCGCATAGCGGAATCGGCTGCAAACAGGGTTGGCCTGCTCCCATCTTACCACACGTGCAGGTGCGGGGTAGACGATGGACGATGGACAATGGACGATGACCCCTGCGGGCTAATATTCGTTCCGCGGAACAAAAGAGGAACGACTATTGCCTCCGGAACCCCTTTCTCCTCGATGGCTTCTTCATTATTAATATGGCCTGCAGCGGCAGAAGGATTCATTTCGTATTCGTTTCTGAGGAACGAATACCCTTTCACCCCGTCAAGAACACCCTGACCAAAACCGTCAGGACAGGCAAGGCAAGCGATCAGAAATATGGGTGACGAACTCGATGGCGTACTTCTTCTTCGGAATATTCAGATTTTAAGGTCCTGAAAAAACGGCAAAGATTCCCAACGAACACCCTCGCCGTACAACCATTCTAAAACAAATGTTCTAATCTGTCAATCGGGCGGCTTGCCTGGGACAGGGTGTTCTTAAAGTCGCAGGAACAGGTCTAGGGCCTCGGCTGGATGGGCACTGAATTAACGTCTGGCATAAGGGATCGTACGGAATTTCTTCACCTCTGGATCCGGCCGCCGGCGACACCCAGCAGCGAGCGCCTGCACCTCCTCCACCGTGCAGTTGTTCATATCCCCGGGGATGGAGTGCTTCAGGCAGGAGGCTGCCGTGGCGAACTCAAGCGCCTCGCCCGCC
>JAPLGV010000321.1 GCA_026389975.1 Chloroflexota bacterium | reverse complement strand
CGGGAATTGAACCCGGGACCTCTTGCACCCCATGCAAGCGCGCTAGCCGGACTGCGCCACGCCCCGTCAGGCAAGGCGGTATTATAGTCGCGATTGGGATTTCTGGCAATGAACGAACCTGCGGGGATCTTCGGCGCCTCATGGCGGCGAAACAGCCGATGGCGGCATGAGGCCGCCTCGGCTAGTTTTTGCGGTACAATCCAGCCGATGACTGAACGCCGTTACTTGCCGGACCCGACGCGGGTCAGTGTCCTGACAGCGGCCATCTTGCTGGCCTTTGCGCTGACGCGGGTGATCAGCACGCAACACCTATTCTCTATGCTCATTCCACTGGGGATTTTCAAGCTGAAGCTCATGTTCAACTTGAATACCGTTATCGTGCTCCTGGCCGCCGGGATGACCGCCACCGGCATGGACTGGCTGCTGCGCACCCATCCCTCGTTGGAAAAAGGGGAAACCCGCGAGCACTGGCTGCTCCCCACCCTGACAGTCCTGGTCATCGGCATCGCCCTCTACTCCCTGCCCAACACACCGATCTGGTGGCTCGGCTTCGGGCTGGGTGCAGCCATCTTTCTGGTGGTCTCTCTGGCCGAATATGTCGTGGTGGACCCAAACGACGCCCGCTATCCGCTGGCAACCGCCATTCTGACCGTGCTCGCTTTTGTCATCTTTCTCATCCTGGCAGTCGCCCTCAAAGCTGCCAAAGTCCGCCTGATAATGGTGATTCCGGCACTGTTCCTGGCAGGCGCACTGGCCGCCCTGCGCACCCTGCACCTGCGTCTCAACGAACGCTGGGAGTTCGCCTGGGCAGTGGGGATCGGTCTTGTCGCCGCGCAATTAGGTGCCGCCCTGCACTACCTGCCCTTGACGCCGGTGCGCTTCGGGCTGGCGCTGCTGGCTCCGCTCTACGCGCTGACCGTGCTGGCTGTCAGCCTGGCGGAGGGCAATCCCTTCCGGCGGGCGTTCTTTGAGCCAACAATAATGCTCGTCTTGTTCTGGGGGTTGGCAATCTGGTTCCGGTAGATGGCTGAAAAACTGATCCTGACGCGCAACCATTGGCAGGCAATGCGCCGCCATGTCAGCCGCCGCGCCCCGCTGGAAGCCTGCGGTCTGCTGGCCGGGAAAAATAACCGGGTCGAGAGTACGCTCGGCATCCGCAATGCAGACCGAAGTCCGGTGCGCTTCCGGATGGAGCCGCGGGCGCAGTGGCGCGCTTTTCAGCGCATCGAGGCCGCCGGGTTGGACCTGGTCGGCATCTATCATTCGCACCCGAACGGTCCCGACCACCCTTCGCCGACAGATATCGCCGAGACCATGTACCCGGTGGCGCAGATCATCTGGGTTCGGGTGGACGGCGAGTGGCGGGCGCGCGGCTTTCAGATCAAGGGCGGGAAAGTGGCCGAAATCACTTTTGAGTTTATAAAGCCTGAGTGACGTTCTCCCTTTTTGTGTGTTACTGCTTCTGAATAAATACGTGAACTTTGATCAATAAAAATACAGGGATTTACAGCAATTTGGGTTCACATTTTTGCGCAGTACCCTGTAATATTTGTGCCAAAGTTTTACCGCCTCGGAGGAAATTGTTATGCAAGTCCTGATTGACGTTGGCATCCTGCTCGCGTCGTACGTTTTCGGTTCCGTCCCGTTCGGTCTGATTGTCGTCAAACTGATGACGGGTAAAGACATCCGCACCATCGCCAGCGGCCGGACAGGCGGGACAAACGCCATGCGCGCCGCCGGACCCTGGGCCGGGGTGCTGACTGCCGTCCTGGATATTCTCAAGGCTGCCGCGACCGTCTGGCTGGCGCAGGCGCTGACGCCCAACGTATGGATCCATACCCTGGCGCCCATCGCCGCCGTTATTGGACACAACCATTCTATCTTTTTGATCGAGCGCAGCCCAGACGGGCGCATTCGGCTGCGCGGTGGAGCAGGCGGTGCGGCCGCGGGTGGCGGTGCTTTTGGCCTGTGGCCTCCGGCCGCCTTCATCCTGATCCCGTTCGGTCTCCTGGTCTGGTATGGGATTGGTTATGCATCCGTGACCACCCTGAGTATCGGGCTGATGACTATCCTTATTTTTGGTGTGCGCGCCGCCCTCGGCCTCGGCCCCTGGGCATATGTGATCTATGGTTTTTTGGTGGAACTCTTGATGATTTGGGCGCTGCGTCCCAACCTCAAGCGCCTGATGGACGGGACGGAACGCCGTCACGGCCTGCCGGTCAAGCTTCAGCAGTTGAAGCAGGCCCGGGGTCCGAAGAGCGGCGGGAAATAGTCTCACCGCTTCTTGCAGATATCTATGAACTTTTCTATATCGAAAGGTTCGGAAATAACGGGGTTTTGGTACGGATATTTCCCCAATACCCTGTAGGACACTTCGCTGAATCGTGTTAAATAGAATCTTTGGCAGAAGTCTGGGCTTCTTTTTCCTCCAGATAAAGCGCTCGCAAATTCCGGCGGTGAAGTTCCGCTGCCAGCCCGCCCAGATAGATACGGCTCTTGCCACAAGTCTCGATGTGGTTTTCATCCAGATAATCCTGCGGAGCGCGGCGGCGGGTAGCCGTCCTGGCTACCTTGCGGATACAGGTCAGGTAGTTCAAGTTTTCCTTGACAGCCCCTTCGATTTCGCCGCGCAGGATAATATCGCCATGGCCCTGGATGATGTTCTCCAAACCCATGCGTCCGATCTTTTTAATGGATGTGGTGATGTCTTCGGCATTTCCATCCACCACGTAGGGCAAAGGCATGAAGGAATCCCCGGCAAACAGGACGCGGTCCTCTTCAACTAGCACGGCGATCCCGTCCGGGCTGTGGCCGGGAGTGGGCATGATGGACAGGTTTTTCTTGCCGACGCGCAGGTTCAACGTGCCTTCGTTAAAAGTCAATTGAGGCAAAACGATTTTAACCTGACGGAAGGTCTGGTTCTGCTTACGGGCGTTTTCAAGAGCCGGGAACCCACGCTCGATCAGCAGGTCACGGCACAGAGAGTGGGCGATGATGGTCGCACCGGGGAAGAAACAATTGCCCCAGGTGTGATCGGCATGGTAGTGCGTATTGATGATATAGCGCACCTGGACCCCGAGCTCGTGTTCGACGAAGTCGCGCATGGCAAGGGTTTCTTCGGGCAGGGCCAGTGTGTCAATCACAATGGCCCACTGCGGCCCAACCACCACACCCGCCGTCACCTGCGCATACACTTCACTTTGGAACCAGTAGACATTTTCAGAAACACGTTCGCGATGCATAAGAAACCTCAAAGATAAGATGCCTTAATCTAGCACAAATGGGGTGCAAAAGTCAAGGAAAAGTGGATTTTGGGTATGAATTGTCACGCATAAGGTGCCCAATCGTTTTTTCTTCAAAATTCCTTGACCGGATTCCGTCCTACGTGATAAACTTCACCAGTTCCACAATCCTAAAGAAAGGAGGCGCACTTCATGATTTACCGTAATTTTGTCACTGTAGCTTGTGTCCGCACCGCCGATGGCGGCGGTCAGACCAACCCTTCGCGGAGTGCGCCTGTTGCCTGATAAGAACCACGCAGTGTATGACGGCCACGGACACTCCCTACCCGTGGCCTTTTTCTTACCCAGCGCGGCCCTGGGCGAACCCCGTGGCCGTTTTGTTTTCATCGAACGGACAAGAACGCGTAAATTGGAGAAAACCATGTCTGCACAGACTTCATCTAAAAATCAAGTCCTGCTTCCTGACGCCCCTTCTCTCCCCGGCCTGGTTTTCCGTGGTTTCATGGGCGAAGAAGATTACCCGCACATGGCGGCCCTGATCTCGGCTTGCAAGGTGGCGGATGGTGTGGAACGCAGCACCAACGTGGACGATATCGCCCGCACCTTCCGTCACCTGGAAAACTGTGACCCGCACACCGACATGCTCTTCGCCGAATTGGACGGTCAGGTGATCGCTTATGGCCGCATCTGGTGGGATGATCTTCTGGATGGCGTCCGCCTTTACCATCCTTTCGGGTTCCTGCACCCGGACTGGCGTCACAAAGGCATTGGCACGTCCATGTGGGAGACCGCCGAACGCCGGGCACGAGAAATTGCTGCCGGTCACCCAAAAGAGACGCCGAAGTTCTTCCAGGTCGAACCGTTTGACTCGGAAAAAGATCTGGTTGCCCTGCTGGAAAGCCGCGCTTACCGGCCCGCCCGTTACGAGACCCACATGCTGCGCGACATGAACGAACCCTTCCTCGAAGCTCCCATGCCGCCGGGGCTGGAAGTCCGCCCGGTGAAGATGGAGCATGTCCGCCCAATCTTCGAAGCCAGCAACGAAGCCTTCCGCGACCACTGGGGCAGCCGCGACGAGAGCGAGGAAGAATTTAAGTCTCAATTGGAAAGCCCGGAATTCCACCCCGAACTCTGGAAGGTGGTCTGGGATGGTGACCAGGTGGCCAGCGTCATCCACAACTTCGTGGATGAGAAGGAGAATATGGAATACCAGCGCAAACGCGGCTACACCGAAGGAATCTGCACCCGTCGCCCCTGGCGCAAGCTGGGACTGGCGCGTTCGCTGCTCGTTCAGAGCATGCAGATGTTCAAGGAGTTGGGCATGACCGAAACCGCCTTGAGCGTGGATTTAGAAAACCTGTCGGGTGCGCTCAGATTGTACGAGAGCGTTGGCTATCGCAAGGTCAAACAGCAGATTAATTATCGCAAGCCATTGGAGTAAAATAGACCATCAACAAATTTCTCAACCGGCCTGTTTCATCCGAAGGAGATTGATATGCAAATACGCTGCACTTACTGCCAGACCATGTTCGCCATCAGCCGCGAGGATATGCTCGCCGCCCTGGAACACATGGAAGAAAATAAACAGATTTACTACGATGCCCACTGCCCGAAGTGCCGCCGCGCAAACCGCGTCGAACGGGCCCGCATGGAGCGCTTCTTCCCGGATTGGAAAAAAGCCATCAAGACCATGGAGAAGGAATCGACCCAGGCTGAAACCGCGGCCGAAAAACCAGCCGCAAGGTCCGGGGCCGTGAAGGCTGCGGCAGCGCCTAAAGCCGCCGTCAAACCGGAGAAAAAGCCTGCTCCCAAACCCAAAACGAAACCTGCTGGAACAAAGAAGAAATGAGGTTCCGGGCAGTATTCATTGACTTCGGCGGCGTCATCGTCCGGACCGAGGATAAAGGGCCGCGCACGCGCCAGGCCGAACGCCTGGGCATGAAATCCCGTGACCTGGAGAAAATCATTTTCGAGAGCGAGACCAGCCAGCGGGCTTCCACCGGCGAAATCCCGGAGGAGGCCCACTGGCAGGCGGTGGCCGAAGCCCTGGGCGTCAGCCGCCCGGAATCCGACAAAATCACTGCCGGGTTCTTTTCCGGTGACCGGGTGGATGCCGCCCTGCTCGATTTCCTGCGCAGTCTGCGCCCGGAGCGCAAGGTCGGTCTCATCAGCAATGCCTGGTCCGGCCTGAGGGCACTCATCACCCTACAGAAAATCGAGGATGTTTTCGATGAAATGATCATCTCCGCCGAAGTCGGCCTGATAAAGCCCGACCCGCGCATCTTCCTCCTGGCACTCGAAAAACTGAGTGCGCTACCCGAAGAGTCGGTTTTCCTGGACGATGTGCTTGTCAACGTGGAAGCGGCACGCTCCGTCGGCATGACCGGTATCCATTTCACCCATCCTGAAAAAACGCTGGAAGAGTTAAAGCAATTGCTATTTAATAACCGGTGACCTTCCGCCTGTCGGGGGGAGAGGTCACCTGGCAGGACAAACATGAACATCCATCTCAATAACCGCCCGATCCTGCATGACCTGGGAGACGGGTTGATTCTCTGCCGTTCGACGGCCGACGACGCCGAGGCGTTCATTCCGATTTCTTAATTTATACGATTGGGGAAGCAATGAAATCCTTTCTCCGCTCCATAGGAACTCAGTTCCGCACCCTGAACCGCCCGGCCCGGCTGTTCCTGCTGGCGCTCTTTTTCGACGGGCTGCTGTTCGCTGGCTGGCAGTTGTTCTTCAACCTGTACATCATCGAGGCAGGTTACAGCCGCGATTTCCTCGGCTTGATCAATGCCGCGCCGTCGCTCTCGGCGCTCCTGCTGGGCGTCCCGATGGGACTCCTGTCTGACCGGATGGGCCGCAAGCGCGCCATGATCACCGGTTTTGCTGTGGCAAACTTTGCCATCATCGGGTTGGTTCTGTCCCATTCCGAGGCAATGATGCTCGCCTTGGCGCTCGTCTGGTGCGCGGCGGGACAGTTGTACGTTCTCAGCCAGGCACCCTTCATGATGAAAACATCCGACGACAAGACGCGCGATATTTTATTTAGTCTCAGTTATGGAATGTTCCCGCTGGCCAGCACGGCCGGGAACTTCCTGGCAGGCTATCTGCCGGGACTGTTCAAAAGCTGGTTCGGCATCACCTCCAGCACGCTGGCTTATCAGGGAGTTTTACTCTTCAGCGTGGTTTCCAGTTTCCTCGTCCTGGTGCCAATCGCCTTTATCCACGAACCAAAAACGGCCAGGGCAGAAGAAAAGGCTGAATTAACAGAACGTAGGCCCTCGGTCTGGAAAGTGTTGCTCCGTCCCCTGACCTTGAAACTGTCCATTCCAAACCTGGCCATCGGCCTGGGTGCCGCCACGCTCGTCCCATATTTCAACGTCTTTTTCGCCGAACGGTACCAGATGGGCGATGCCATGCTGGGGATTCTGTTCAGCGTCGGTTCCCTGCTGACCGGGATCGCCTGCATCATCGGCCCGCGCCTGGTCGGCAACCTGGGCGGCAAAGTGCGGATGGTGGTTCTCGGTCAGGCGGCCAGCCTGGTCTTCCTGCTGCTGATCGGTTTTTCACCCTGGCCCTGGCTGGCGGTCATCGGCTTTTTGTTGCGTGGCGCGCTGATGAACATGGTCGCCCCGCTCTTCGATG
>JAPLGV010000109.1 GCA_026389975.1 Chloroflexota bacterium | reverse complement strand
TACTGCAAAAACCATCTAAACACAAAGGTCACGAACCCCCAAATACCGGGGGCAGGTGGGCACGAAGGAAAAGCCTTTATCACTTATCCTTTGTGTACGTCGTGTCCTTCGTGTTAAAGACCTTTTTGCAGTGGACTCATTTACGCAGTACCCTGTACCCGAACGATTTGTTGTATACTGGCAAATATGCAAAAACCCAAGACCACCTACGCCGCCAACCGGACCGAGTGGCGAGCCTGGCTCGAACAACACCACGCCACCGAGAAGGAGGTCTGGCTGGTTTACACCAAAAAAGGGTGCAGCAAACCGTCGGCAATGTATCTTGAATCTCTCGAAGAAGCGCTGTGCTTTGGGTGGATTGACAGCCTCATCCAGAAGATTGACGATGAGAAATACGCCCGCAAATTCAACCCGCGCCGGGCTGGCAGCCAGTGGTCTGAACTGAATAAGCATCTGGTGGCGAAACTGGTCAAGGAAGGCCGCATGACCGGGGCCGGTCTCGCCACAGTGGATTTCAGCCTGCCCGAGGCCGGGACGCCGCGGCCGAAACGTCCTGAACTGCCCCTGCCGGATTGGCTGAAAGCGGGATTGATGATCAGCCCCAAAGCCTGGGAGAACTTCAGCAAACTTCCGCCCTCCCATCGCAAGAATTACATCGCCTGGATTTCAGATGCCAAAAAAGAAGAGACCCGTCAGAGGCGTATCCAGGAAGCCATCGGGCGTTTGGAAAAGAATGAAACGCTTGGATTAAAATAACAAAATAACACGGGATAATATTTCGAAATTCATTCAGCGCAGGAGGAAACCCTTATGACACAGTCTGGAAGCTATGACGAGTACCTGTCCATCGCGGAACTCTACGATTACGTCGTCCCGTACCGCAACCGCCCGGATGTGGCCTTTTTCGTGGAAGCTGCCAAAGAGTCAGGCGGGCCGGTACTGGAAGTAGGCTGTGGCACAGGGCGGGTGCTGATCCCGACCGCCCAGGCCGGGGTCGAGATCGTCGGCCTGGACCTGTCGCCGCACATGCTGGAAGTATGCCGGGGACGGCTCAAAGCCGAATCGGAAGAAGTCCGTTCCAGGGTCCAGCTGGTGCAGGGCGACATGCGTCAGTTCGAGCTTTCCCGGACCTTCCGCCTGGTGACGCTCCCGTTCCGGCCGTTCCAGCACCTGACGACGGTCGAAGACCAGTTGGCCTGCCTGGGCTGCATCTGCCGCCATCTGGCAGAGGCAGGCAGGCTAATTTTGGATATTTTCAACCCCTCCTTGGAATCGCTGGCACGCCAGAATTTTGGCGAGGAGATTTCCGAAGAGCCGGAATTCAGCATGCCAGACGGACGGCGGGTGATCCGCCGCCACAAAATTGTGTCGAGAGATGTAGCTAACCAGATCAACTATGTCGAGCTCATTTACTACGTGACCCATCCCAACGGTCGCCAGGAACGACTGGTGCAGGCCTTCCCGATGAGATACCTGTTCAGGTTCGAAGCGGAGCACTTGCTGGCACGCGCCGGGTTCGAGGTGGAGCAGCTTTATGCTGATTACGACAAGAGTCCCTATGGGTCGAAATACCCCGGCGAATTGATCTTCGTGGCGAGAAAACCCTAGCACTTATGTCCAACACCACTCCCAATAAATCCCATCTCACCCGCGGCTACACCATCGCCTTGATCAGCGCGGCCATTCTTTCGACCACGGCCATCTTCATCCGCTATCTCACCCAGACCTACCACCTGCCCGCCCTCATCCTGGCCTTCTGGCGGGACTTTTTCGTTTTCCTGACCCTCCTGCCCATCCTGGCCCTGAGCCGCCGGTCGCCTCTGCGGGTGGACCGCCAGCACCTGCGCTATCTCGTGCTCTACGGCCTGATGCTGGCCATCTTCAACTCCCTGTGGACTCTTTCGGTCTCGTTAAACGGGGCATCAGTCTCCACCGTGCTGGCCTACTGCTCGGCCGGGTTCACCGCCCTGCTGGGCTGGTGGTTCCTCAAGGAACGGCTGGACTGGGGCAAACTGCTGGCGGTGGCTCTCAGCCTGGCGGGCTGTGTGCTGGTTTCGGGCGCGCTGGACCCGGCAGCCTGGCGCCTCAACCTGTTGGGAATCATCACCGGGATCCTCTCCGGCCTGTGGTACGCCATCTACACGCTGATGGGACGTTCCGCCTCCCAGCGCGGACTCAATCCATGGACAACGCTGGTCTACACCTTCGGGTTTGCCGCCGCCTTCCTGCTGGCCTTCAACCTGCTCTCCGGC
>JAPLGV010000166.1 GCA_026389975.1 Chloroflexota bacterium | reverse complement strand
CGTCTGTGTCCCGGCGCTGGGAGAGGAGATTAAGAATCGCACCGTCCTGTTGGGCGGACTATCGAAGGCTTATGCCATGACCGGCTGGCGCATCGGCTACGCCTGCGGTCCGGCGGATATCATCAAAGGCATGGTGCGCGTCCACCAGTACACCATCATGTCCGCCCCGACCACCGCCCAGGACGCAGCCCTCGAAGCCCTGGTCAATGGAGAAAAGCACGTTCAAGAGATGGTGGCCGAATACGACCGGCGGCGCAAGTTGATTGTCAGCGGGTTGAACAAACTCGGCCTGACCACATTCGAGCCGCGCGGTGCGTTCTATGCCTTCCCCAAGATTTCTGCCTCCGGCATGGAGGATGAGGCCTTCGCCGAAAAACTCCTGCATGAAGAACATGTGGCAGTGGTGCCGGGGAATGCCTTCGGAAAAGGCGGCGAGGGATTCGTGCGCTGCTCATACGCTACGGCTTATGAGAAGATCGAAGAGGCCCTGCACCGCATGGAAAAGTTCATGAATCGATATGGGTAAACCCGGGAACAAATTTCAGCCACCTCCCTATCTTTCCCTTTATCACGAGAATTCCCAAAGACCCGGGGCGAACCGTTTTGTCCGCCTTTTGTATTGGTGAGTCCACTGCAAAAAGGTCTTTAACACAAAGGACACGACGAACACAAAGGATAAGTGATAAAGGCTTTTCCTTCGTGTCCCTACGTGGCCTTTGTGTTTAGATGGTTTTTGCAGTAGAGTCATTGGTGTAAAATACAAGAGTTATGGAGGCGCTAGATGATTTTTCAAGTAGGAATTGAAAATAATAATGAAGGACGTTCCATCGCCTGGGCACTGGAACATCCCGGCTGTTTTGCCTATGGAATAAAAGGCGAGGCGGCAGTTACGAACCTGGAAGGGGCGCTCAATAAATATGCAGGCTGGATTCTGCGTCATGAGCCAAACACCTGGCTAAGCTTCGCCGAAACTGATATAGAGATCGTCGTCAATGGGACCTGGGATGTTTATTTCATCAATGATGATCTGGACAAAGCCACCGAGGCTGACGGTTGTTATAGCGTGGAATCTTTCTTCCCTTATGATTGGAAACCACTCACCACAATTGAAATTAAACACGCCCTGGATATGCTGGCCTGGAGCCGGAATGATCTGCTCAAGTCCGTGCATGGACTAAGCGAGGCGAAACTCAACCAGACGTATTCAGGCGAACGCTGGAGCATCAACGGGATTCTCGGTCATGTTGGCGGGGCGGAATGGTGGTACATGGAACGCCTCGGGCTGGCCTTCCCGCGCGCGGATGTCCCGGAGGAACCTCTCGCCCGGCTGGAGAAAGTCCGCAGGCATTTCAATGCGGCGCTATTCAAAATGGAGGGGGTGAAACAAGTCGTCGGCGTGGACGGGGAGTTCTGGTCTCCGCGCAAGGCGCTGCGCCGGGCACTCTGGCACGAGCGTGACCACACCGAACACATCCGCAAAGTACTTGGCCTTACAGGTTGAAACTGCCGCAGGAACCAAGACGCCATGGATTTTGTCAAAAAAACGGGGCGCACCTGGTTGTTCCTGGCCATCCCCATTGCAGCCCTGCTTTGCTATCTGATTGCGGTTAGGATCGTCAGCGCAATTGACTATCATAACAATGATTACTTCACCTTCTGGTTGGCCGGGCACATGGTTACCCAGAATGGGAATCCATACTCGCCAGAACAATGGGTCGCCGGACACGGTCAGTTCGGCGTGACTTGGATTCCAAACCAGGCCTATGTCTACCCTCTGCCGCTCTCGCTTCTCTTCGCCCCACTGGGGCTTCTCCCGCTCTACCAGTCGTTCATCCTTTGGGTGGCCCTATCGCAGGGGATGATCCTAGCATCTGTTTTCCTTTTGTGCCCGCCGGACAGAGAACTGAACACCCGGTATCTATTCCTGCCTTTTCTGGTTGGGGTCATCTTTTTCCGGCCAACCACCCTGACATTGGTTACCGGCCAGCTGTCTGCTTGGGTGTTGTTCCTGCTGGCCTGCATCTGCCTGCTCTGGGCGAAGGGAAAATGGGAATGGGGCAGTTTCCTGCTCTCCGTATTGGTACTTAAGCCCAACCTTGGCGGCCCCATCGTCCTCCTGATAGCTGCGTGGTTGTTCGCCGGAAAAAGGTACAAATCCCTGTTCGCTCTTGGGTTAGGCGGGATACTCCTCCTTGCAGCCGGTATGTTCCAAAACCCAGCCTGGCCATTGGAATACTGGAGTATCGGCAATACCAAGCTTTCCCAAACCTTTGGCTTTTCTCCCACGGTATGGGGGCTGGCTTCCCTGGCTTGCGACTTTCAGCGGCCCTGCACGCTGGCAGCCGGCGGGATCGCGGCGGCATTGTTCGGGTTCACCGCCCTCTGGCTGCTTACAAGCCGCCGCCACACGCTGACGCCCTTGTGGGTCATCTCCCTGTCCGTCACCGTGACCCTGCTCATCACCCCCTACACATGGACATATGACCAACTGCTGCTCCTGGTGCCCATTGCCGCTATCGCCTTCTCCCTGGGCCGCCGCAAAGGCGGCTTCCTGCCTGCCGCCCTGCTCTTCCTCGGCATAGACCTCCTGTCCGTTTTCCTGCTCTTCTTCAATACGGCAATGGATGTGGAAATCCTGAATGCCATCATTCCACTTGTCGTGTTTGGTTTTGTCATATGGATGCTTCTCCGAAAAAACGTGCCCAATACTTGATTCTCGCGGCAGCAATATTTGCTGCCACTTTTATTGCTTACCAGCAATATGCCTATTTGTTGGGAAGAAGAGGCACAGAATTCACCTATTGGAATTTGCTGGCGCAGTCTTTCCTTAGCGGCAAACTATACCTGGTAAATCCTCCCACAACCCATGATTTGACATTGTTCATGGGGAATTGGTATGTGCCCCAACCGCCATTACCGGCCATTCTCATGCTCCCGGTCGTATTTTTAGCCAGTGATGTAAATACCATTTTATTCTCGATCTTCTTTAGCTCGCTCAACAGTGTGTTGATGTTTATGATACTTGAGCAACTATTAAGATCGGGGTGGATCAAAACATCGAGAAACAGTATTCTATGGTTGGTCCTGCTCTTCGCATTTGGGACACCTCACTGGTATGTTGGAATGGATGGGCGGGTTTGGTTTCTCAGTCAGGTATTGACGGTCACCTTTGTGGCCTTGGCGATTCTCCTGGCGCTGGGCGCCCGTTCTCCGTGGCTGGTCGGTTTATGCCTGGGCGCAGCGATCTTTGCCAGGCCGAATGTCATCATGATCTGGCCTCTCTTGCTCGCAATCGAGATGCAGAAATCAAAAGATGGAAATCCGAAGATTCTGGTGAAACCGCTTGCTCTTTGGGCAGCCAAATCGGTCGTCCCGGTGGTGCTTTTTATTTTTGGATTGTTTGCTTACAACTACCTGCGCTTCCAAAACATCCTCGATTTTGGTTATGCCACCATTAACGGTTCGGAACGTTTGATCCAGGATGTGCAGACCTACGGCATGTTTAGCTTTCACTTCATTCCAAGAAACCTGGAAGTGATTTTTCTCAAGTTGCCCACCATCCAATCCAGCCTCCCTTATGTGGTGCCATCCATAGAAGGGATGAGCCTATTTCTTACAACACCGGCTTTCATCTACCTGTTCCGCAGATATGAAAAGAAGATTTGGATCATCGGAGCCTGGATATCGGTCTTGCTTTCAGTCGGCATGTTAAGCATGTATCACAACACAGGTGCATTTCAATTCGGATACAGGTACGTTCTGGATTTCATGGTTCCTTTGATAATGCTGCTGGCTACAACACTTAAGAACAAAACCCCCAGATCGCTCATGCTCTTAATCCTCATCAGCATTATCATCAACGAATATGGCGCCTGGTGGTTCATCCGGTTTATTAATTCTTGAAACCCGGTCAATTGTCATTACCACAGTGCCAGGGTGCGGATTTTTGTGATGCAGTGCCTGCAGCTCGGTACGTCACAATTTTCCGGAATCCATAAGACATGCATAGCATGTGCCGGTATTCGACTGTCTTCCTCCTGCTCGTTCTGTGTCTCCCTTCTTGCGGCCCATCGACGCTGACCCGCGGGCTGGGCGGCCATACCTGGAGCTACTGGTCCTCACGAATGGAAAGTTACTGGCTGTGGTTCACCACAAACTGGTAAATCGGACGGACTTCCCCGCCCGATTTTTCTCGAACAGGATGTTATAACATGCTCAGGAAACTCGCCGCCTCGGCCAGAACGGACGCCATCCGCCATACCATCGGCTACTACATGCTTTTCATTTGCCTCGGGCTGGACACTGCCGTCACCGGGCCGACCCTGCCCGCCCTGGCCGCCCAGACCCAGACGGGCCTCGGCCAGATGGGGCTGCTGTTTCTGGCCGGGTCGATCGGCTACACCCTCGGCACGATGATCGGCGGCCGCGTCTTCGACCGGGTGCGCGGGCACCCGGTGCTGGGAGCGGCGCAATTGGTGGCTGCGGCGCTGATCGCCCTCGTCCCCCTGGCGCCCTGGTTCTGGCTGCTGCTGGCGATCGCGGCCTGTAAGGGCTTCGCCGAGGGGTTCGTCAACACCGGGGCGAACACGCTGCTCGTCTGGACCCACGGCGAAAAAGTGGGACCGTTTATGAACACCCTGCACTTCTTCTGCGGCCTGGGGGCCTTCCTGGCTCCCTTCCTGGTGGCGCAAGTGATGGGCTCGGCCGGCGGCTACCGCTGGGCCTACTGGACCCTGTCAGCGGTGGCGGCGCTGGTCGGTCTGCGCATG
>JAPLGV010000366.1 GCA_026389975.1 Chloroflexota bacterium | reverse complement strand
TTCGAAAAAGACCTGCTTGCCCTGCTGGAAGCGGCTCTATGCTGTAACAATGCCCGTGTCAATCCACCAACGCCGGAACGCCCCACCTGGACCAGCCTGGGCGACCAGACCGAAGCAGCGCTCAAGGTGGCTGCCTTGAAATATAACTTGAACGAAGATGTTTCCAATATGCTCTTACCGCGCATCCACGAAATCCCGTTTGATGCCCGACGAAAGCGTATGACTACCATTCACCGCGAGATTGACCGGGAAATCGCTTTGTCGAAAGGCGCCCCACGCGAAGTATTGCAACTCTGCTCGCATATCCTGGTTGACGGGGAGATTCGCCCACTGAACGAAACGGTCCGGACCGAGATCCTGGCCGCCAACGACGACTATGCCCGACGCGCCCTGCGCGTTTTGGCTTTCGCCCGCCGCGACCTGCCGCCGCGTTCCGGCGCGTACACCGCCGAATCCATCGAACTCGATCTGACCTTCCTCGGCCTCATGGCAATGATGGACCCGCCGCGCCCCGAGGTGGAACAAGCCATCCAGATTTTCCGCCAGGCCGGTATCCGCATTGTGATGATCACCGGCGATTATGGTCTTACCGCTGAATCGCTGGCGCGGCGCGTCGGCATGGTTACCACACCCAACCCGGTCATTGTGACCGGCGCCGAACTGGACGCATTGAGCGAGCTGGATCTGCAACAACTCTTGGATAAAGAAATCATCTTCGCCCGCATGGCTCCTGACCACAAACTTAGGCTGGTTTCGGCTTACCAAGCGCGCGGCGAAGTGGTAGCCGTGACCGGTGACGGCGTCAACGACGCCCCGGCGCTGCGTAAAGCCGACGTGGGCATCGCCATGGGTGTTATCGGAACAGACGTAGCCAAAGAAGCCGCCGATATCATCTTGATAAATGACAATTTCGGTTCCATCGTCGCCGCCATCGAAGAAGGGCGGGCTATTTATGACAATATCCGCAAGTTCTTCACTTACATCTTCGCCAGCAATATCCCGGAAGTATTGCCCTTCCTGCTGACCGGAGCCATTGGCATCCCGCCCGCGCTGACTGTGCGGCAGATATTGGCAATTGACATGGGTACCGATATTCTCCCCGCCCTGGCGTTGGGGAGTGAAAAACCCGAACCTGACATCATGACTTATCCCCCCCGCCCTTCCTCCCAGCTATTGTTGGACCGAGGCTTGCTGAAGCGCTCTTTCCTCTGGCTGGGGCTGCTCGAAGCCGGGTTATGCTACATGGGTTTCCTGTCCACCTATTTATTCTCCGGCAATGTCAGCCTTCTTAATCTTTCTTTCCTGAACGCGATTCACTGGCCCCATCTTCTGGTCATATCCGGTGATGTCGATGCAGTCGCCAGGACCGTCTTCCTGGCAGGCGTGGTCACCGTTCAGATTGGCAACGCTTTCGCCTGCCGTACATCCAAAGCGCACGCCACTCAGATGGGCTGGGGGAGCAACAAAACTCTCCTGGGCGGAATCGTACTATCTCTGCTCCTGATTGCCGGACTGGTCTACGTTCCGCCATTGGCGGAAGCATTTGACAACCAGATATTCCCCTTCATCTTGTGGCCAGCCCTTTTGCTCTATGCACTGGTGCTTTATACTATGGAATGGTTCCGTAAAGGATTGATCCGTTGGACAGAAAAGAATCAAGAAAATCGTCTTTCCGATTCCGATGAAAGGAGGTAATAAATTATGAAAGTCATTGTTATGGGCTGTGGACGGATTGGCTCACAGGTCAGCCAACTGCTATCCGAGCAGGGGCACGAGGTGACCGTCATTGACCACGATGCCAATTCCGAGGGACGGCTCGGCTCCAACTTCAAAGGCAGCATCATCAAAGGCCTCGGCTTTGACCGCAACATCCTGATGCAAGCCGGTATCGAACAGGCAGAGGCGTTCGTCGCAGCCAGCCAATCGGATAATGCCAATATCGTGGCGGCGCGCATCGCCCGCAACATCTTCCATGTGCCGCGCGTGGTGGCGCGTCTCTATGACCCGCGCCGGGCAGAAATCTATCAGCGCTTGGGACTGACCACCATTTCCTCAACAAACTGGGGGGCGGAACGCATTTTCCAGGTGTTGACTCACGCCGACATTGACGTATGGAATACCTTCGGGAGCGGGGAAGTTGCCCTTGTCCATGTGGAGTTATCACCGCAATTGACCGGGCGAAACGTGATGCAGTTAAACGTACCCGGCGAGATAATGGTCGTCTCGATCACGCGCAATGACCAGGCCTTCATCCCTTCTACCGGAACAGAATTTCATGAAGGCGATCTGGTTCACCTGGTCGTCCTATCATCGGCGATGGACCGTCTGGAAGAGTTGCTGGGAATGGAAGGGAGGTAGATATGTTTGTCATTATTGTCGGCGGTGGGAATATCGGCTCGCACCTGGCAAAAATGCTGCTGGAAGGCGGGCACACCGTAAAAGTCATCGAGGAGCGCCAGGCAGTGCTCGAAAAACTTCCTAAAGAACTCCCGGTGGAGGTGATCGTCGCGGGAGATGGCAGTTCCCCACTTACGCTTGAAAATGCCGGCATTCATAAAGCCAATGTGCTGGCAGCCGTGACCGGATCCGATGAAACCAATCTGGTTGTCACTTCCCTGGCGCGCTTCGAGTTCAATGTACCCCGCGTCATTGCGCGCGTCAACAATCCGAAAAACGCCTGGCTTTTTAATCAGGAGATGGGCGTGGATGTTGCCCTCAACCAGGCTGACATCCTCGCCCGGTTGGTGGCCGAAGAGATGTCTCTGGGCGACATGATGACCCTGCTCAAATTGCGGAAAGGTGAATTCTCGTTGATCGAAGAGAAAGTCCATCCGCTATCCCCCAGCGCCAACAAAAGCGTGGCGGAATTACAACTGCCGGACAAATCTACCATCGTTGCCATCATCCGCAAGAACCAGTTGCTCATCCCCCATGGCGATACCATCCTGCTGCCCGCTGACGAGGTCCTGGCGCTTGTCCACGCTTCCCAACTGAAACAACTGGCTGTCCTGCTCGGCCCGAAGGAGCCCATCACCCGCAATGGAAAAAAAGGCTAACTCCCGTCTCTGCTTTGTGTGCGGGCTTGAAAATCCAGTCGGGTTGCATTTGAATTTTTACGAAACTGGACCCGGCGAAGTGACCGTTAACTTCACTCCGTCCGAACATTACCAGGGCTACCCGGGCGTCCTGCATGGCGGGATTGTTGCATCTATCCTCGACGAGGCGGCTGGTCGCGCCCATATGGGCATTTTCCCACCCCGCTTTATGTTCACCGCCAAACTGGAAGTGAAATACCGTAAAAACATCCCGATCGGAAAACCGCTGAAGATCATTGGCAAGGCCGGCAAAGACCGCGGCCGCATGGCTGAGGGCTGGAGTGGTATCTACAACCAGGAAGGCGAACTGCTGGCCGAAGCCAACGCTCTGCTGGTGGATATGCCCAACCCTCCGGACCCGTCCGAATTGGAAGAATCGGGTTGGAAGGTGTATCCCGAGTAACCCGCAGTCCTGGTTTCACCCAGAAACCAGGCCGTTTTTTTAGTTATCACGGTTTTCAAAAACTCGGGATTTGGGGTGTTAGCGGGTGGCAAAGCCACCCGCTAACACCCCAATATCTTCTTTTCCCCCGCCCTGGGGCGGGGGTCA
>JAPLGV010000258.1 GCA_026389975.1 Chloroflexota bacterium | reverse complement strand
GCTTTCAGCAGTGCGGGGCGTACTCGTGCCCATCATCGCCTTTCAAAGATGGATTGAATTATAATACCATGATTCTTCTCCCGCAAGGATAATATTCATGAACATCCAGCTCAACGGACTTACCCTCCCCTCCACCGCAGCAGACATTCGCACCACGAAGGGCGGCGTCATCGCCATAGAATCCCTTCTGACCTTGAGCTTACCCGCCGCGCCCGTGCGTTACCTCTACTCCGGCTGGCAGTCCTGGTCCCTGACCGCCTGGGTGGATACCGACCGCCCCATCCGCCCGATGCGCCCAAGCCTCCTGCACCCGATGCAGGCCGACCCGGTCTACGCTCGCGAAACCCGTCCGCATGGGTCGTGGTATGGAGCCGTGGAACTTCCCGATGGACAGGTGCTCTTCCTCGGCGCGCTGGGTCTGGAAAGCCACGTTATGCTGGATGGACAGTCGCTTGTCGGTTGGTATGAATCAGGGAATGGGGAATGGCTGCTCGTCTCGGGCGACGAGACCGAATTCATGGCACGCTACGCCGAACTACTTGGCAAACGTCTCGGAAAAGGACGCGACGATTCGACTTCGATCCTTCGCCAGGCTCAGGACCTCCGCTCAGCACCCTACCGAGTCTGGTGCTCATGGTACAGTCTCTACACCGAGATCTACGAAACGCAGCTGCTGAAAATCCTATCCGACCTGAGCCCCTTCGACAGTGCACAGGGCTTGCCGTTCGACGTCTTCCAGATCGACGATGGCTGGCAGATCGGCATCGGAGACTGGGAGCCGAACGCCAAATTCCCCTCCGGCATGGACGGACTTGCCGCCCGCATCCAAGAAACCGGCCTGAAAGCTGGTTTGTGGCTGGCGCCCCTACTCGTCGTCCCCTCCGCGAGCGTCTACCACGAACACCGCGACTGGCTGCTGCACGACGAAAACGGGAAACTCGTCTCGGCGGGGTTCAACTGGGGAGAGCAGCTCTACGCCCTGGATACCACCCATCCCGTTGCATTGGATTGGTTGACCGCACTGATGAAAAAAGTCCGCGGTTGGGGCTATGACTACGCCAAGCTCGATTTTCTTTACGCGCGTGCATTGCCCGGCAAGCATCACGTGGATATGCCGCGTGAAGCCGCCTACCGCAACGGGTTGAAGACCATCCACGCAGCATTGGGGGAGGCCTATTTGCTGACGTGCGGCGCGCCCATCCTCCCCTCCATCGGCCTGTGCGACGGGATGCGCGTCGGCCCGGATGTGGCGGAAACCTACACCTCCCACCGGGATGACGACCTGCTGATGAACTTTGCCGCGCCGGGAGTCCGTAACGCCCTGCGGACCACGTTCAACCGCCTGTGGCTCCAGCCGCTCGTCCACACCGATCCGGATGTGGTTTATTTCCGCAGCCGGCAGAACAATTTGACCCTGGAGCAAAAATCCCTGCTGCAAGACCTGGCGCAAATCTGCAATTTCAAGGCCAGCTCGGATATCCCGGCCTGGCTGACGGACTCGGAGCGATCTACCCTGCGCGAGTTTTTGGAAAGCAGGCCCGAGGTCCGCAAAACGGGACGGACAGCCTACCAGATTGGTGACCACGAAGTGGATTTCGGTCTGCACATCGGTATGCCGCACCTGCCAGACACGTTCACCAATCTGAAAGGGGCCGTACTTGGCGGGCTGGCGAATGTACCGTTGCTGATGAAAGCGTTCGATAAGCTGGGGAAAAATTCGCTGAAGAAAACGTTGAAACAAAATCCTGTCTAAAAAGTGATCGAGAAGAAATGACAGTTTTTCATGGATTTTTCAGCAATGATGAATAGCAGCAGGAGAGTGTAAATTGGCAGTGCAACCGGTACGAGAGAGCGTTTTTTGTGGGTAGAACCAATTCGCATGCCAAAACGCCTTACCCGTGCATAAGCCCCGCAGATGTATTCATATGCGTTCCTAATATTTTCCTTACACATTGGCTCTGCACGCCCACCCGTACCGCTAGCCGCGGTCGGGTTCATGGAGTTGTTGGACTGTACTCTGATGCTGTACACCCTCCCATATACACCGCCCGGCAAAATACTCACTCCGGAACTCCCCCACCGGCCCGACAAAGGATTTTCTCAACGCAACTATTTCAGAATGAGCGGCAGGAATACACTCCAATTCGTCGGAGGTTGAAGATTCACAATACTGACGGCCACAAGGGCCATGCCTGAATAACTGCCTCCCCAGGGCATGATGTGATCCTTGTAGTCCCAAGTATCGTGGATATAGATCGAGTTGGATGAATCGTCATAGCCAACGCCAACCACGGTATGGCCGGTAAGGTTAAGCATCACCGGCCGGCCGGCATCGATCTCCGCTTTGAACTGGGCAAAGGAAAAGCCTCCAGAATATCGATTGTCCGTAAACTGGTTGTAGCAATCTATAACGGTATAGCCTCTGGCCTCGTAAAAGTGTTTTCTCCCCAAAGTTCCATCGGGCGGTAGTGAATAGAGTGAATAATAGGATTCGATAGTGTCGCAGGTGAGCGGAGCCGCTGGATTGGACCAATTATCGTAGAAACTGGTTATCGCATCATTATGTTTGAAGGCGGATTGGCTGGTCATCATGTAATCCCCAATCGCATCTCCCCAGGGGTGCTGTGTCCAACCACCCGTTATGTATGGGTCAGGAGCGGTATGGTAGTCACTGTGGTACTGAACCCAATAGTCATCTATGGAACCGAGGGTTGCTCTGCCATCCAACCCCTTCATAGAAGCAACCAACGGATTGTTGTAAAATGTGTAGAGTGACCCATCCTTCCAAGTGCCCCAGGAACTGCTATCCAACGGCATCACGCCGCCATTTGTGGGACCGGTGTACATGTTCGGGTACCCATTCCGGTCATAATACCCGGCGATCATTGCGCCAGAAACCGCGGAACAACCAAAAACCCACTTGAATGCAGGCACCGTCAATACATTAATACCTGCAGATGCAGCAGACACTGGCAGCGAAACCGCCTGTCGTTCGATCTCAAAGCCGGGCGGCGGCTCTGGCGGTCCATTAATAATATGCTCTTCGATGACGGTTCCATCCGAAAGCGTAATCAAGTTGACATTGTAGTAGTCATTTAGCGTGGGTGTCGCGGCTTCCTGGGCAGTTGCAATGGATAAGTTAGTTGCTCCAAGCACAGAAAATAATACCCCCACCAGGATAATCCCAACCATGGTTATGCATGTCAACGAGATTCGGTTCTTGTTGTGCATTTCATCCTCTCGGTGTTTTGAATGTTTTGCGCAATTGTTGGTCAATCTTGTTTTAATATAAAGTCAAACGACGTATAAATCAAGTAGCATTTATATGTAAGTCTGTTAAATCAGTGATTGATGAATATTAGGAATTGGTGGGACAAAGCATCTAACCTGGGTTGATTATAAATCAGTCGGTTTTTGTTCCGGCCAGTATCAAGCCAGTTTGGATCCCCGGACAGGTTTGGTAGCCATGTACCGTGCGAGTGCGAATCTTCATGCGTCCAATCACCTGCTCGGTGCCATTATTGGTCCAGGGAATGGCCGGGTCAGTCAATAAAGTGCAGAAACCCGACCAGGTTTCTCTCAGCTGGATGAGCGAGTCACGCAGCTGATCGAGAGGGGTGTATTGGCCAATACGCCTCCCCCCAGGAGTTTTGATTTGTTGCCACAAGGCAACCAGCCGCAGGTCATCGCCCGGAGGTAGATTGAAAGTCTTCACCCGGAAGATCACCATCTGTGCCCGCGCGCGGCAAGAGTGCGCCTCG
>JAPLGV010000135.1 GCA_026389975.1 Chloroflexota bacterium | reverse complement strand
TTGGCCAATACGCCTCCCCCCAGGAGTTTTGATTTGTTGCCACAAGGCAACCAGCCGCCGGTCATCACCCGGAGGTCGATTAAAAGTCTTCACCCGGAAGACCACCATCTGTGCCCGTCCGCGGCAAGTGCGCGCCTCGTGCTGCTTGGCGCACTCTTGGCGGTCAATAACAGGAACATTGCGATATCATCCCCACAAGGGGACATCGTACCCTCACGGTAAGCATCCCGGAGAGAAATCCCTGTATTCCTTGTCAGATGCGCCTGGGAGACAAAGTTGATCAGTTACGTATCACCAGCGGCGGGTAAATCCGGTGGGTTTTCGGGGTGAAATCCATCCAGGCGCTGTAGGGGCTGGAGCCGACTGCGTTCTTAGCCAGCACCTTGAAGCGGTAGTTGCCATCAGCAAGCACAGTGGCCGGGTGGTAGGTGCATACCCCGCCCGTGCAATAGGAGCTGGCGACATCCGTATCGATGACGTAGCTAGCGGAGGCATTTGACCAGACCGCCAGGCGGTAGGAGGTGGCGCCGCTCGAGCTGTTCCAGTTATAGGGTGGGTGGGTGTCGGTGATCGTCTCGTTTAGAGATCTGTTGCCAAAAAACCGTGAAACGGCGGGAGATTGAATATCAGGATGTTGGTGGAAATAAGCAGGAGAACGACCAGGCACAGCAGCAGGACCTTGATACAAATTAACCTCTCCGGATGGAATTTCTCCTATATACCGGAGGAGATGCGCCCACCTGTTTACAGTTTTGCAAATCAGATCAGGGACCGGGCATGCAGGGCACCCTGGCCGCATCTGGAACAGGGTTTCGGTCAGGAAATAGCCGCTCTCGTGAAGTTAGGTTGCCAAGTCCACACCAATGTAGCGGTAGTGCCAGGGCTCGTAGATGAGACCGGTCCACGGCTGGGCCTCCGGCGGGTTGGTCACCGTGAACGTAATCAGGAGCGAGGCCGAAGGAGGCGGTCACGATCGCCAGCAAATCATCATCTGCAGGACGGCGCTCAGCGCAGGCAACGATGGGCGCATCAGATGCGGGCAGCGGGAACAGGGTCGGGGATGGAAAGGGAACGAGAGAAGACGTCCCTGTCAGCGTTGGTGGGAATGCGGTGGGCGTGGCCGAGGCCGCAGGTAAGACGGTCGCTTAACTGTGGATGTCGAAGCGGTCTGTGATTGACAGGCCGCCAGGAAGATCATCACCAGCAACGATACGCATCGCCAAGCTTTTCGAGCAATCATTTCAGTGAGTTAACGAGCAACCTCACAGCCTTTGGCGATGGCAAATTCAGGCGCAAAATGCGTCGTCCACGCGCAGCCAGGGCTTCATAATCGCCAAGAGCTTGCGCCCGTTCCAAGGTGCCAAAACTCATCCCCTGCCCCGGTATCTCCAGATCTTCCACCGGTTCGGCTGTGATTTGCAGGAACAAACCTGAATCCGGCCCGCCTTTGTGCAGTTGTCCGGTGGAATGCAGGAAACGCGGTCCGAATCCGACGGTGGTGGCACAGCCGGTCTTCGCCCGGATGATAAAGCGTAGCTCTGCCAGGGCGACCGCCATATCAGGATTGCGCGGCAGGTAGGCATTGATGGCTACGTAATCGCCCTTCCGGGCGGCGCTCAAGAAAGCCTGCAGAAGCTTCCCCAGGCCGGTTCCGGTCAGGCGCATGGTCGAGAACGCCCGCATTCCGTCCTTTTCCCAGAGTGCGATCGGCGCCGACCAGACCATTCCCTGTTCATGGCAGCGATCCAGGAGAAAGCGAACCAGGTATTCGCCGTTTTCGTTACGGTTTTCGCCGAGGCGGTTGTAGTCCCAGGTTTTTCCGCTGTCCATGCTCTTTGCGCTCCGGTTGGGAGAGACGGAATTCTCGTATGCAAACCGCCAGTCTCCGCCTTTTTCTGCGTGCACGACTACGGTGTTGATGCCCTTCTTCAGGAGACCGGGCGGAAAGTCCACCTGACGCCAGTCTTCGGTACGGCTGCGGTATCCGATGTCCGGTTTGACCGGGGGAAGCTCGGTTCCGTTGATGATGACATGGAGCGGCGACTGCGAGCCGCCCGCGACGCTCCAGTAGCCGCCTTTTCGCGGATAATGAGCCTGAATCTCGTAAAAAAACATCAGGGCGGCTTTATCGGTCTCCGGATTTTTCAGTTCAAGCTCTTTTTTTATCCACACGGTGTCGGTCACCTGCTCTCCGAGCCACCAGGGCACTTTAAGGGAATCGGTGCGCTCGAAGGCAGTCCTGTCGATGTTGAACTGGGCGTTGCCGTCCTCGTCCTTGATCAGTTCGCCGCGCTTGAGCCTGAAAATCGGGAGATTCCCGTCTGTTTCGATATGCGCGTCGCGCGGGCAGTCAAACAGTTCTTTCCCGGAAAAGGCCCGTTCAAAAGAAAATACCTCAAATTGTCCTTTCCCGGCGGGAAACGGATCGGTTTTCGGCGATAAAGCTCGTTCAGCCGGCTTTCTTTCTCTTTCCGGCTCGAGAAGA
>JAPLGV010000093.1 GCA_026389975.1 Chloroflexota bacterium | reverse complement strand
ATTATCAGGACTTCATGCGTGAAGATCTGCGCGCCCATATCAAAGCCATTGGCCTGCACGTGATTGGCTACCGCGCCCTGGCAGAATTGATGCCCAACGCATAAACCTCATAGACCTTAAAATAGACCCTAAAGATTTCCAAAACCTTTAGGGTCTTAAGTTATGAAAAAGGAGTCGATATGGCTGCTCTCACTGCTCCGCAGGCAATCAAATTATCCTTTGGTTATAAAGTCATCTGGGGGATCGCAGCCCTGGGCAACAGCCTGATCTCGGGCATCTTTGCCGCCCTGCTGCCCATCTTTTACCAGGATTACCTGGGTCTCAGCGCCCGTTGGATCGCCATTGCTTCGGCCATCTACGCGGTCTGGAACGCCCTGAACGATCCCATCTTTGGCTATATCTCGGACAATACCCGCTCCAAACACGGCCGCCGCATCCCTTACATGCGTTACACCGCCCCGTTTCTCGCTGCGACCTTCATCCTGGTCTGGCTGGCGCCACAACACGCCGGCGATTTCACTCTGTTCATGTGGATGCTGGTCAGCATGGTACTGTATGATGGCTGCTATACCATGATCGGTCTGGTGTATTCCGCCCTGCTGCCGGAAGTGACCGAATCGGACACAGAACGTAACCACCTGCAAATTTCGTCCTCGCTGTTTGGCCTGCTGGGCACGCTGCTGGGCTTTATCATCCCGGACCTGTTCCGCCCAAAGGCTGGTGCGGTGCCATCTTTCTTCCCGTTGCAGATTGCCATGGTGGTGGTCGGCGTGGCCGGCATGGTATTGATCATCGCCACCACCTTAAAGGTCAAGGAACGCCTTGAGTTCACCCAGGTGGATAAGCCCCTCAAACTCAAAGACCAGATTAAATTTACCTTCACCAGCAAAAGCTTCCTCATTCTGGTTTCCCAAAATTTCATGTCCATCCTGGTTTCCTCGCTGGTGACCGGGTCGGTATTCTACCTGGCCGATTACGTGCTCAAAATGAACACGATAGTCTTGCTGGCGTTCATCTTCATTCCACTGATTGGCGGTGTGCCAATTACCAACCTCATCCGAAAAAAGATGGGCCTGGTACAGGCTCAGCAACTGCTGCTGGTGATTGCCGGTGTGGGCCTGATTGCGATACCCTTCGTGCCCACCGCACTCATCCCTGGCTGCCTGGTGCTGGTCGGTTTCGGGCTTTCCGGTCCACAGACCCTGACCAACATCCTGTTCGCCGAGGTGGCAGATGAGGACGAGTTGCGCACCGGTGTGCGCCGTGAGGGGGCATTCTTCGGCATCAATGCCCTGATCACCAAACCTGCCCAGTCGCTGGCGATTGCGATCCCACCCTTCATCCTGGAAGCCGCTCATTTTGTCACCCGTGAAGCCAACAACAATGTGGCTTTCCTCGACCAGCCTGCCAGCGCAATATTCGGTATCAAAGTTTTCATCGGTCTGATCCCCGGTATCGCCATGCTGCTCGGTGCGCTGATCCTGTTCTGGTTCCCGCTGCGCGGCGCCCGGCTGGAAAAGATGCAGCACGATTTGCTCGAACTGCATGCCCGCAAAAAAGCCGATTACGATAAACAGAAGGCCTAATCCTCCGGGCCGGATTCGTGAGGCGAAAGTAAAAGCACCTCCTCGTGGAGGTGCTTTTTTGTCTGTACTACACTTGGCTCGGTCATAAACTGCGGTATTTTATCGCTTAGCTCGCGGGGCTAAAGCTGCCTGCTCAGTACATGGAAGCCCTTCGGGCTGGCAGGTGAGTCGGTTTTTAGCCGACTTTCATGCACTGAGGCAGGACTTTAGTCCGCCGGAGTCAGATTGGCAAAAGCGTAATTTGCGACCGTGCGCAGAATGCATACCGTGCCGGGTTAACTTGCTTTTGCCCGCTTGTTCGGTAGCGGGATAATCACCAGCGCACTCGCCAGGAAGCAAAGCGCCGCCAGGCTGAACAGGAGCAAATAGCCAGACGAACTGGAGCCGAGTGCTTTATTGATCGGGTCAATCAACACCCCGCCCAGTAAGCGCGCCACGCCCGAGCCGATGCAGGTGGCAATGTTGGCGATGCCCAGGTAGCGGGCGGCTTCTGCCTGTGGCACAATGTCGGCGGCCAGCGCCCAAGAGGCCGTGAGGAAGGCACCGATGCCCATCCCGATGATACCGCCAGCGATGATAATGAGTGTCTGGTCACGTACAAACAGCAGGAGCGTTGCTCCGGCAAAAGCCACCAGTCCGGCGATCAACATGACGGGTTTGCGTCCAAATTTGTCCGAGAGCCAGCCGGATGCCAGCGCCATCACGATCAAGGCAGCGCCCAGGATAACCTTGAGTGTGCCGTAGAAACTTTGTGCGTCTGCCTGGCTCATGCGGATGACATCCACCAGGTAGTTGATCAAAAAGGCATTGATGGCAATGAAAGCGCCCCAGAACAGGATGCGGTTGGCGAACCACCAGCCGAAAATGGGGTTCTCACGGAAGTTGACATGGAAAGCATTCTTAAGCGCCTCGCCAACCGAACGGGAGGCGACCGCCTCGTTGGTGGCCCCCGGCTGCTCGCGTGCCCAGATCGCCGTCAGGGTGACGAACAGGATGAAAACCACCACCGGCGCGGCGGCTGTCACATAGATGGCGTAATCGCCAAAGAGTTTCTGCCCCGTGGTTCCCAGCAGGATGCCTGCAACCGCCCCGGCCACAACTGTAGCGATGATATCCATCACCGCTTTCAGGCTGGATGCCGTGCCTCGCTGGCTCTCCGGCACAAGGTCCGGGAGGAGTGCCTGCCAGGGTCCCTGCAGGATGTTCGAGGAAAACTGAATGAGAATGACACCCAGCAGGAGCACCCATAAAGTGGGGGCCAATGCCAGCAGGAACAAGGATGCAGCAATCAACGCTGCACCGCCAATGAGGAACGGCAGGCGGCGGCCGAGTTTCGTCTTGGCCCGGTCGGAGAAGACTCCCACGATCGGCTGGACAGCCATCGCCACCAGCAGGCCAATGAAACCCAGGATGCCGAGGGTGGTATTCGGCAAGTTGGGCGCGAGCTGGCGTACCTTGAAGGTCATCAGCGGCGGATCCTGAATGTTGGACGAGAAGGTCAGCGCAAAACCGAGCAGGCTGATGATGAACATACGCAGGAACGATATCTTTTTCACAACATCTCCTTGTTTATCACGAATACTCTTCGAGTAGGATGTGACATGAATTTGCAAATAACACGAATGGTTTTGAAATTCGTTCTATTCGTGTCATTCGTGTTTCAGAAGATTTGGGCGAATAGACTTCACAACTTCCAAAGATTCCAGAGCCTCGTCCACTTTTAATTCAAACACCAGTGGACCGGTAAAGTTTGCCGCGGCCAGCCGGTCGAGGAAGCGACCGAGGTCGAGGTCGCCGGTTCCGAGCGGCTTGTGGTCTTCGCCGTAGCCGCGCACGCCCTGCGGCATTTTCTTGCAGTCATGCAAATGGACCTCGGCCAGACGTGGCAGGAGTTTTTCCACCACCTCGAAGAAATCAAACCAGCCGGGGAAGCCTGCCAGCACATGCCCCGTGTCGAGGCAGAGGGACAGGTCGAACTCCTCGGCCAGTTCGAGGGTCAGGTCGAGGGGAAACTCGATGGTCTCGATAGCCAGCCGGCGGCTGGGGAGACCGGTCTCGGCGAGGATAGCCCGGATACTCTCGCGCGCCCCGTTCTGGAACTGGCGCAGGATCAGGGTCCGGGCAAGCTCCGAGATTTTCATGTTGTAGAACTCCGCCGCCAGAGCGCCGGTGGCGTGCAGCACGTAGACTTCCGGCTCGATGGGAACTGTCGCCTTGATCGTTTGCACTACTGCCTCCACCGAGCCTTTACGCACAGGTGTCAGCGGTGTGGACGGTTCCACCGACCACAATGGCAGGTGGAGGGTATACGAGAGGTTATTAGATCTAAGGGCAGCCAGCCTCTGAACCGATTCGGGGCTGTAGACGTTCGGCAGGAACATCCCCAGGTCACCGCCCAGTTCGATCGGGTTGAAGCCTCTGTTTGCCAGCCCTTTTGCCAGCCCGGCATGGTCGAAACTCATGATACTCGCCATGATCTGCTCGGCAGGCACACCTTGCGGGACAAGGGCTTCCAGTTGCATTGCCATGATGCCAAAGCGCATAATGTTCTCCTTTATCGGTATCATTGTACAAAATTCGGAGGATTTAGGCAACCGAAAAACGCGATGCCCAGGTAAGTAAGAAAGACAAGTGCAATGGTAATCCAGAAATTCATTTTCTATCCAGGGGTATGAGATTCACGAAAGAAGGTGCAGCGCAGCGGCTACACCTTTACAATTATCCATGATCAGGTCCCATCATCCGCTTTCACGCGTCCAGATGATAGGTGTGATACGGGTTCTCACACGGGTTGCCCCAGGCGATGTGCATTTCGCGCGCCGTCAGGTCTATCACCAAGGCATTGACCGTCTTCTCGCGATCGAGCGGGTTGCTGGCGTCAATCGAGTGGTTGCAAATGGAGTTTGAGAAGTTGACGTGGTCGCGCTGGATGGCCTGTAACGTCTTGATCGTGTGCTGGCCCTCACGTTTGATCAGTCTCAGGGCACGGAAATAGCGTACGCGCGAGGCCACCAGGTCTTCCGGTTCACGTTCCACCTGCTGCATGTTTTCCGAGAGATAATGGTTGGTATGAACGATAAAACCGTCATCTCCGTAGAGAATGCCAAAACGCCGCGCCGAGACCTCCACCGAGTACAACTCGCCGCTCTCGTGGACCAGCAGATGATTGTACCCGGCCGCGCGTTGCGCCGACAGGGTATGACGAATCGCCTCATCCGGTGTTTTCGAGGCCAGTACGGCGCGTGAAACCACGGTGCGCGGCGTGCCGATGCGCGAGTCGTTCGGATAAACAGAATCGCACAACTGGGCAATACCGTAAGCATTGAAACCAATATTGGGCAGCAACCCGCCGTAGGTCATCGCCAGGAACGGCGGGCCATTCTTTGGTTTGGCAAGAACGATGAAAACATCATCCTCGTCCTCTGGAACCCAGTCCTCGTTGTGCGCCAGCAGCACATGTCCGTCGGCGGTACGCTCGTCATTGATCGCCATGCTGGTACAGCGCGTCAGGTGCAGGGCATCCATCGCCACCGCTTCCATAACATTGATGACCACCAGGTCCTCAAAGCCGACATTTGCGCCATCGGCGATGCCCATCAACTCGTCCACATACTGCGGATAGCGCTCCTGAGCAAACGGCAAGTACTTGCGGGCCTGGATCTGCGCACCTGCCCAGGTCAACTCCAACTGCTGGTAGGCATCCGCCACCAGGTTACGTCCGTTCTCGACGCCATGCTGGACCTGTTTTCTACAGGCTTCGCCGATTTGACGACCCATCTCACGGTGAGTTCCGGAGACACGTACCAGCGGGGGCGGATTCGGGTGTAAAGGGGGCTTGATTTCAGGAGCCATAAATATACTCTCTTTCTGCCTTACAGAGGGACATCAGGAATTATATCATTGCCCCCTGGGAAACAAAAAAAACGGTTCTCTGGGAATCGCCGTGGCGATGAGGATATCTTTTCCTCTATCACTGGAATTTCAAAAGACCCCCAAAAAAAACCGCCCCGGAACCCCGGAGCGGAGTGCGGACCTTTTGACAGTTGCCCAAAAGCCCGGAACGTTACGATTCTTTTTTGGCGCGCGGCTTGCGCTGCGGAGCAACCGGTTCAGTCGCGGGGGACTCAAGTTCGGGCGCGACCGGAGCGGCAGGTGCGACCGGGGCAAGCGGCGCAGATTCAACTGCCGCGGGTGCGACGACCGACTGCGTCCCGAAGCGGGTCATGATGACCGCGCCCAGTCCTGCCAGACCCAGCAGGAATGGCACCAACCATCCGACACAGTTCAGCACCGGGATGCCGGTCAACGCTTTTGCCACCAGAGTCAGGGTAAAGACACCCAGACTTGCCGAGAATGCCGGATGCCAGTTTTGATGAATGGCTGTGGTAAAGCGCTGCCCGATTTCATAACCGATGGCGATCCAACCGAAGGCACCTGCCACGAACAGGGCAACAACGACGACGGCCGCTACCGGAATAAGAATCAGCGTGACGGTCAACAGGAGCAGGGTGATTGGGGCCACAATAACGGTCAGCAGGCCGAGGCCGCCCGCCGTCAGCGGCTGCGCCATAACAGCATGGGCTACGCGGTCTGCATGGGGGGCCAGGAAGAGCATCACCAGCATGGCAAGCACAGCCAGACCCAGCGCCTGTCCGAAAGCGTTAAACAGCGGTCCAAACGGGTCAAAATTGACAAGGATGCGCTGTACCACTCGCGTGGTTGGGGTGTTGGGGGTGACAGGATTATTGCCGTTGTTGCCATTGCCGACCCAGGAGGTGGCTGTGTTGGTAATCTGCCCATCTATCTGTGCGCCTTCGGCACGCTCAAGCGAAGCGCCGACGGTGGTAAGGTTACCATGCAGGTGTGCAGAAGTTCCAATGGTTACCAAACCACCGGCGACAAGCACATCGCCACTTACTTCACCATTTACCACCAATGTGCTGCCAAACAGGACAACATTGCCGTTCACTGTCCCACCCTCTTCAAGCGTGGCTGTACCGCCGAAGACCAGCAGGTCGCCAGTCAGGGTCTCGCCGTTTTTCAGGGTGTAGGACTGGCCAAAAATCACCTGACCATCAAAAGAAGTGCCCTTGGCAGCTGCTGACTGCATCGGCACAAAGGCCAGCATTGCCAGCAGAACGAGAGAAGCAATTTTTACAGTTATTTTCATAGTTACGCTCCTTGCGGATATTTAGTAAATTTCATCAACGAGACGACCCATACCAAACTCCATCCACCAGCGGCAAACAGGATTACCGCCCAGATATAAGCGGGGACGAAGCCCGGAACAACTTTGAACAAAACCATCCCGGCCCGGAAGATTGCCTGGAGGGAGGCCCAGAATGAGACCAGCGAGGAAATCCAGGACGCCAGCAAGTTGACTGGCGACTGGATCAGGTCTTTGAGCACCGGCCAGGAGACCCAACCAAATAAACCAAGCACACTCAATGTCAGGACGACAAAACCCCAGAAATTTCTCCGCCGCAGAGCCTGTTTCTTCGCTGCCAGCCGGACCTGGAACCGGTAGGCAAAACCCGCCGCGGGCGCGGCCACCCCGACCGACTTCAATGCCAGGTTCACCCCCGCCAATGCGGCGCAGGAGGAGCACGTCCGCAGATGGGGGTTCAGCTGACGTTTCTGATCCATGGTAAGGGGCTGGTTGTCCAGGAGCCAGTCTTCAAAAGGCCGGTGATCCATAGGGCTTCCTTTCTGTGCGCACATGCGCTGGTTTTTCTTCCCACAGGTCTGCCAGTGCCCGCCGTGCCCGGTGCAACCGGCTTTTTACTGCCGGGACAGTCAGTTTGAGGGCCTGGGCGATTTCCACTTCCGAACAGTCCTGCCAGTAGCGCATGATGACGGCGGCACGGTCGGTCGGGTCGAGAGATTGCAGACAGTTGTGCAAGCGTTCGCGTTCCTGTCGTTTGGCGGTCTCCGATTCCGGGTCCGGGGCGGAGCGGTCAGGGAGGTCAGTCTGACCTTCCTCATTCTCGTCGATCGAGAACGAGTTAAATCGCCTCCGGCGGAGTTTGTCGATGCAGTGGTGGGCGGCAATGGAGAGCAGCCAGGTGGCAAAGGAACGTTCGCGGTCGTAGCGGGCGAGGTTCTGGTACACCTTGAGGAAGGTCTCCTGGGCCGCATCTTCAGCGGCCTCCGGCTCACCGAGCATCCGGTAGCAAAGGTTATAGACCGGTTTCTGGTAAGTTTCGACCAAATTCGTAAAAGCTTCGTCATCGCCTTGTTGGGCCTGGATGATCCAGGTCGTTTCGTCAGTCACTGTGGGTCCTCGTTGGTCGTTCTGAAAAGATATACGCAGGCTTCCGCCAGGAGTTGCTGATTAGACATTATACGGAATAAAAAGATTCTCCTCGAAGCCACACGTAGGACACGAAAAAAACTGTAAGCCTGCCCTTTCAAGGAGAATCCCTAAAAAAATTGTGCTCCTTCGTGTTCTTCGTGGATCGGTTTCTTATTTTACGGATAAAGTCTATTATCCAAAATCCACGCGCAGACGCGGCGGCAGTTGGGCCGCGATGGCAGACATGACGGTTTGCGCGGCGGCCCGGTCGTTCTCGTCCGGGACGAGGGCGCGCGGGACCTGGAGCCGGTACGCCGCGCCGAAGCGCAGACACAATGCCCCGGCCTCTTCAAAGCATCCCACCGGCAGGACGGGGAAACCCTGCTCTGCCAGCAGCAGGACGAAACGTCCCGCGCCCAGCGGCGGCCAGTTGAGCAGGCCGCCGGGCTGGTCGCCTCCCTCCGGTGACAGGCCGAGGATGGCCTGCGGATGCTGGGGGGTGAACGTGAGTGTTTCCCGCACCGACCGGGCGCGGGCTGCCACATCTTTTTCGCGCGGCGGCATGGGCGGCGTGGTGGTGAAGCCGTAGATTTTCGACAACCGCCGCAGCAGCCAGCGCGACCCGGCCTTGCCCAGCGGGGCGTACCACTTACCGGGGTAGGTCAGTTCGCCGGTCATCACGAAGTGGAGTTCCACCGGCAGGGTCGCAGCCAGCGCCAGCGCCATCCACCAGGCATCGAAGCCGGGCCGGTAATAGTGATTGAAGGTGATGAGACAAGGTCCGCGCTGAGGGATGTTTTCGACCCCGAAGACTCGTAGCGACGGCTTTAACCGTTCGATGCAGGCCAGCCCGTCGCGGCGGAAGGAGCGCTGGCCGCCAAACAAAACATTGGCGACCAGGCCGGGAATTAAGCGGGTAGGATAGGTGTACTGTGGAAACATAATCAAGTGGGGGTGCACGGTGTGCGCCCCTACAAAAGATTACCACGCGTATGCTTCGGGAGCTTCGCCGCCGGGACCGGGCCAGATTTCATCAAGGTTTTTCAGCGCCGCCTCGTCCAGTTTGAGTTCCAGGGCGCGCTGAGTCCAGTTGCGTCCGGCGGGGATTGAAATCCGACACTTTTGTTCAAATAAGTCCCGTGGATGGGACTCTGCTCTTTCCTAACTTATGCAGAATCGAGTATCTCCCCACAAACTCTTTTGGAGTCAAAATGGGGATACCTTCGTAAGTTTCCAAATCCAAGAGATGGGGGTCACCCGAAACAATGCAATCTGCCGATTCATCCAACGCGCAAGCCAACACAAAATCATCGTCGCGGTCGGGACTGACGGCGTTTGTTTCCGGGATGCCTGCTGAAAGAATGGCAAATGCACGCAGATAGTCAAGCAAAGATTCGGCTTCTTCGGCGGCCTTGGGATATTTGCGGGTAATGTGACGGCGTGAAATCACCTCACTGAATTCTTCAAGCAGATGAGCAGATGTAACCAGCTTGATCTCTTCACGGCGGGCCGCATCCAAAATAGACGCGGAATATCCCGACGCAATTACCCCGCTGATCAGCACGTTCGTATCAAGAACGACTTTTCGCATTGTGCGCTTTGCGTACCTGTCGCGTTGCTTTGACTGCATCTGCCATTACTTCCTGTTCACTGATATGAGCATAGGCTTTGCGAATGGAATTGACAGAAGATGCAAATCGCCGCGCAATCGCAGGTCGGTCAAGGTCTTCATCCAAGAGACGCCAGAGCGCAATTTTCTCCTGAGCGGGTAGGTGGCGCAGTGCCTTTTTGATTTGGTCGAACGGCAAATCCACGCTAACGGTATTCATTACAGTCTCCTTCGCAGTATCTATACCAGAGAACACACAGTCTGGACATATTACGCTCTTACAGTTGGTTTGGTTGGAATAACAGGCATGAGAGGCATGCTATAGGTTTCTTTTTTCAAACGCCGTTT
>JAPLGV010000410.1 GCA_026389975.1 Chloroflexota bacterium | reverse complement strand
TGATCAAGCGCATGGGCGTAAACTTCAAATTCAACAACAAGGTTGAAAAACTCAGTTGGTCTGACCTCCAGAAAAAAGGATACAAGGCCCTCTTCCTGGCTATCGGTGCTCACGTCGGGACGAAGATCGGTTGTGAGGGCGAGGATAGCCATGATCTCGCTCGCGACGGTGATGTCGAACCCGGTCCGGCGGGTTTTCCCTTTTTCTTCGGGTCCGAGACCAACCTCAATTTCACGCAGGAAGCGGTCATTGGTATCTATGGTTCGACGCCAGGTGATGGAAGCCCGATCGATATCCAGGCGGGAGAAGCGGCTGCGTTCCTCCGGGGTGAGATCATTTGGGTCATCTTTCTTTATGCCCAGCTTGTTCAAGCGACGCAACATGGAAGGAGAGAATTTTCGCTGGCCTTTTTTGTCAGGGGGGCAGAGGGCGTTGAAGAGTTTGTCGTCATCCTGCTCGCTCTCATGGAACATGCGGGCGTCGATGGCAGCTGCACACAGGTTGTTGGCGGCAGTGATGGCGTGGATGTCGCCGGTGAGGTGGAGGTTGAAGTCCTCCATCGGGATGACCTGCGAATAGCCGCCCCCGGCGGCTCCGCCCTTGATGCCAAAGGTGGGACCCTGTGAGGGCTGGCGGATGGCGGTGAAAACCTTTTTGCCCAGGTGGGCGCCCAGAGCTTGGGATAGGCCGACGGTGGTGGTGGTCTTGCCCTCCCCCAGCGGCGTGGGCGTGATGGCGGTCACGTCAACATATTTTCCATTCGGGATATCTTTCAGGCGTTCGAGAATTTCCAGTTTCACTTTGGCTTTATAAGGACCATAAAATTCCAATTCTTCGGGTAAAATGCCGACTTCCTCGGCGACCAGGGCGATGGGCTTGATGTCCGAGGCCTGGACAATATCTATATCCGAAGGCACCGGTCGAACGATTATTAATTTAGTCGGGACGAACTTTTTTGCCATAGGAACTCCTTGAATTTAATTTTGAGAGACGTAAAATACGATATTCGACCGAGACCGTCTCCAGCTAGGCTAGATCACGCAGACCCTTGACGACCTTTCATCGGGAGCTGTTCACACGGGATAGCAATGGCAATATCTTCGGAGAGTTTCATAGTCTGTTCCAGGCAGGCATAGAGGCACAAGGACGACGACCTCTGAGAGATCATTTCTGGTTCTTTGCAAATTCAATCAGCTTCTCCGCCACCTCAGCCCCGACACGCCCTTGGGCCTCATGTGTCGCCGAGCCGATGTGCGGCGAGCAAATCACATTATCCAGCTTGACAAGCTTCCAATCGCTGGGCGGCTCTTCGTCGTACACGTCAAAGGCTGCACCGGCCACCTTGCCGGAGGTCAGGGCAGTGTAGAGGGCAGCTTCATCAATAATGCCGCTGCGAGCGCAATTGATGATGCGCACACCAGCTTTCATCTTGTCGAACTGCGCTTTGCCGATCATGTTGGCGGATTCCTTGGTCTTCGGCAGGTGCAAGCTGATGTAGTCGGATTGGGCCAACAATTCATCGAGCTTGACCAATTTAACGCCAACTGCTTCCTTGACATACGGATCGAATGCGAGCACTGTCATCCCAAAGGCACTGGCACGACTGGCCACTTCTTTGCCAATGTTACCGACGCCGATCAAGCCCAGGGTTTTCCCGCCCAGCTCATCGCCCTCAAGGTTCTTCTTCTCCCATTTCTCGGCTTTCATCGTCGCTGTCGCCTTGAAAAGGGAGCGTGCTAGCGAGAACATGAAACCGATCGCCAACTCTGCCACGGATGCGCTGCTGGCTTTGGGAGTGTTCATGACAGTAATATTTTTAGAGCGGGCGTAATCGGCGTCAATAGTATCCAACCCGACTCCGCCACGCACGATCACCTTCAGGTTGGGGCAGGCGTCAATCAACGACTGGCGGACCTTGGTCCGGCTGCGGACCACCATCCCGTCGTAGGCTGGCAGAACTTTGACCAAATCCTCAGGGGTGATCTCGAAGTTCGTGTCGACCGTCAACCCTGCGGCGCGTATACGCTCGATGGCCTCGGCTTCGGTCGTGTCGCATACCAGGATTTTCATTTCTCGCCTCCAAAAGAGATTTTTTATAGTGGGATGAGAAGGGATATTCCCTACCATTTCATTGAACCAACGTCCATTTCTAGTTCCGCGTAGATGGTCTGAACGGCTAATAAGAGGAAAGGGAGACAACAAAAGATCAGCCACCTGTGAAGAGCATGAGGTGATTCTGCGCTAAGTTCACATCGCCTTGCATCCCTTGCGCAGCATCCGACTTGCCCATGCCATGCAGGCCGGCTCCGAAAAAAAGCAGTCCTTAACCGTTCTTTTGTTGGAACTCCTTCATAAATATTACCAGGGCTTCAGATGCCGCAACCGGCAGGGCATTATATAGGGAGGCGCGCATTCCACCTACCGACCGGTGGCCTTTCAAGCCGATCAGATCGCTCTTCTTGGCCTCCGACCCAAACTGATCTTCAAGCTGTTCGTTCGGCAGTCGGAAGGTCAAGTTCATGCGCGAGCGGTTTGCTTTTGCGTGGCCGCGGTAGAACCCACCGCTCTCGTCGATGGCTTTATAGACCATATCGGCCTTGGCCTGGTTGCGCTTCTCAATTGCAGCCAGCCCGCCAAGACTTTTTGCCCATTTGAACACCAGCCCGGCAATGTAGCGCGACCAACAGGGTGGCGTGTTGAGCAGGGACTTTTCCTC
>JAPLGV010000481.1 GCA_026389975.1 Chloroflexota bacterium | reverse complement strand
TACTTGGTCACCTTGCCCTTGATAGCTCCCGTCGCGACGTCAAGTGCCGCAAAGAGGTTAAGCGTCCCGTGTCGTTTGTCAGCGGTGTGAAATGGGATATTTTTCGCGCTGAGCCGCTCCAATTCTAGCCACGCCTTTCTGCTATCACCCACGAAGGAATTTGCCGAAGATTCTTCTTGACAAGAGATATCTAAGTATGTATACTTAGAGTATGGAGGACGAAAGCATGAAATCGATCGAACAGCGGCGCCAGGAAAAGCTCATGGAGTTGGGACAGGACCGTCCTTTCGTGGCCGGGTCCTTGAACCGAGTGGTGCGCAAAGACGCCCAAGGGCGCACGACCGTCTATCACCTGCTGACCTTCAAAGAGGCCGGCAAGACGCGGTCGGTCTACGTGCCCAAGGAGATGGTCGAGGAGGTCAAGCGCTGGATACGAAACCATCGCCGCATCAAGAAGCTGTTGGCGGACGCGTCGACGCTGAGTATCGCTTTGATTCGCAAGTATGTGCCGGAAAAGCGGGCCGCCGCCGCAAGCCGCCCCGTAAGACCAAGCCGCCGATAGGGCAGGCCCTGGTCCAGCTGATCCGGCACGAATTCCCGTGGTATTGGGATCGTCTGCGGGCCATCGACGATCCGCGCGAAGATCCCCTGTACACGATGGGACAGGTGCTCAACCTGGGCGTGTTGATGTTCGCGTGCCGGATTGAGTCGCTACGGCGTCTGGATCTGGAAACCGACGACGAGCGGTTCCTGGACAATTGGTGCGTGTTCAGCCGCGCCCGCAGCGAAACCGTTGTCTGCTCCAAGCAGATGACCAACGTCCTGGCGGCGCTCGACCACGAGCAGATAAGCGCGATGCGCCCGGACTTTCTCAAGACGCTCATCCGCCGCAAGCAGGCGGCGGACTTGTATCTGTTGGGCCATGTGATGATGGCGGGCGACGCCACCGGGATTTTCTCGTCTTCGCGGTACCATTGCCCGCAATGCCTGACGCAAAATCACCAGGACGGTTCGAAGACCTCTCTGCACAATGTGCTGGAAATCAAGGCGGTGGGCTGGAACGGGCTGGCCCTCTCCGTACTTACCGAACCGCTGCTCAATCCCGATGACGGCACGTACGACAAGCAGGATTGCGAAACCAAGGCGTTCCACCGAGCACTCCCCAATCTCAAGGAACTATTCCCCCGCGAGCCCATCGTCCATCTGCTGGACTCGCTCTACTGCCAGGGTCCCGTCTTTCAGGCCATTGCGGACTGCGCCCAGAAATTCATCTGCTGCTTCAAGCGCGGCTCGATTCCGACCCTGTACGACGAAGCCCTGGAACTGCGCAAGCTCAATCCCAACAACCGCATCACCCGGACGTTCCAGCGCGAGGGCCACCGCGTCAACCAGGTGTATACCTGGGTTAACGCGCTCGAATACCAGGAATTGAAACTCGATTTCGTTATGTGTGAAGAAACGGTCGACGGGAAAACCACCACCTTCGCCTTCCTGACCAATTTTGCCGTCACGGAGCGCAACGTGGAAATCATCGCGAAAGGAGGACGGTTGCGCTGGACCATTGAGAACGAAGGCTTCAACGAACAAAAGACCGGCTATGAACTGGAACACTTCTGCGACTGCAAAAACCTCGACGTCATGCTTGCCCTGTACTACCTGCTCCAAATCGCCCATCTGTTCATGCAATTGCTCGCCAGGAGCGACCTCGTCGAAGGGGTCACCCACCTCACGTTCCTGGCGCACCTGTTACTCGAAGCGCTACGCAACCAGCATTTGTCCGAAGACCTCTTCGCCCCCAACCTGACCCGTTGCCAGATCCGTTTTGCCAAGACGCCCACATAGTACCCAGCAGTCGGGAAGTCCCTCGCCGTAGCCGGTCGCAATCCGCCTGACACTGCCAAAACCATACCGCACACGACCGCTCTGTGCACACCCCGCCCCAAAAGACACGATGCCGCGTACAGCAATTCTCGCCATTCTCATTTCACACCGCTGGATCCCTCCCGGGGACGCTTTGACCACAGGGAAGGAACCTGCTACAGTGAAGGTGATGGCGGGCTAAAGCCTGCTGTGCTACTACATCTTAATTTGCCCCAGCC
>JAPLGV010000118.1 GCA_026389975.1 Chloroflexota bacterium | reverse complement strand
CTCAGCCTGGAACATGCGACCGATGGTTGGCCCGCCAGCCATGTCCAGATCGGACACTGTCCGTTCCTCGATGGTGGAGGTCTTCATCATTTGGCGTACTTTGCTGACGGCCACATAGCGCGGGGGTTGTTCCGCGGCCTGGATGCCCAATACGGCTGGCAGCGTTACATCCATCTCGGCAATTAATCCACCGGGATATTCTTTACGGACCTTGGATTTCCCCTCGCTGAGCGAGACACCCGATATATAGCCAACGTAAGGCATTTCTAGACACCCGGCCAGCAGGGGGCCTACCGAGCCGTCCAGGTCATTGTTGGCCTGTACGCCGGTGAGTACCAGGTCTGGTTGAAGTTCCTTGACAATGGCTGTGAAAGCGCGCGCCAGGGCATGGTTGTTTACTCCGGCAAAATCTCCCTTGATCTTGATCAGCCGGTCAGCGCCTTTGGCGGCTGCGGTGAAGAGTATATCATCTACACCCTCTATATCCGGGGCTACAACCGTCACCTGGCCTCCGCCGCGCTCTTTGAGCAGGATACCTTGCTCGATGGCGTGATCGTCAAATTCGTTGATGATCAGACGCAGCCAGGCCGTATCCAGGGCAACACCGCTGGTGTCGATGGTGAGTTCTTCAACCAGATCGGGGACAAGTTTTACCAGAATTACGATATTCATTTTTCGCCTCTCTAATTGCCCATCGCTTCGACTAATAGTTCGGCGATGTCTCTCACTTTAAGCTGCCCAGCTCCCTGGACAGTCTTGGCAGCGTCTTCAAAACGCGGCGATTCGTACGGACAGGCTACGGCCAAAATCTCTGCACCGACAGCAAGCGCCTCGCTTACGCGCCACTCAGACAGACGGACGTGCGCTTTTTCCCATTGGAAACCATCCAGCCACATCCCGCCACCACCGCCGCCGCAACACAGGCTGTTCATGTGGTTGTGCGACATTTCCACCAGTTCCAGACCGGGAATGGCTTGCAGTAATGCGCGTGGTTGGTCATAGATCCCGTTGGCGCGGCCCAGGTAGCATGGATCGTGATAGGCCACTTTGGCTTTCACTTCATGCTTCAGCAATGGTTTGAGCTGCTCAAGCCGGTCGGCCAGGAATTCGGTATAGTGCCGGATCGGATAAGAGATATCCAACCCGGGGTATTCGTTTTTGATGGCATTGTAGGCGTGCGGATCGGTTGTAATGATTTCTTTGAATTCGTACTTGCTGAATGCCATCCCATTCTTCTCGGCCAGCATTTCGAACAGTCCGCGTTCCCCGGCCAATCGCTGCGAGTCGCCGTCACTGGATTCCTCAGAACCGAGGATACCGAAATCTACCCCCAGGGCGTTGAGCACTTTAGTCAATGCTTTCGTGATTAATTGAACACGCGGGTGATAGGAAGGATAATCGCCCACAAACCACAATACCTCTACCTTTTTTTTGACTTTCCCCAATATCTTGACCTCCGGGACGATCCCTGTAGCCCAGTCTGCTCGCTTGCGGGGCGATTCACCAAGCGGATTGCCGTAGCGTTGGGAGTTCTCTAATGCGCTTTGAAGTTCGGCGGGAACATTGCCGGCCAGGATTAATTCTTCTTTTGTACGAGCCATCAGGCCGGGTGTCAACGGGATTTGGGCCGGGCAAACTGCGGTACAGGCATAACAGGAAACGCACATCCAGACGGTATCGGTGTCCAATACTTTCTCGAACCGGTCTGCGCGCAAGTGGGCGATCATCCTGCTCGGTGGATGGATCATGAGATAGCCGAAGGGGCAAATGCCGCTGCAATCGCCGCACTGCAAACAGAGTCTCAGCCTTTCGCCGTTTGGCGTGGCCTCAAGGACTTGGTCGTAAAACGAATGCTCTACTGCTCCATTGGCGGTCATGGATCACCTCTCTCCAAGTCTGGGAAGAGCTGCTATTCGGTTGTTAGAAATCATGGGTACGCTCCACCTCGTTACTAGAATATTAGCCGCGGAAGTAATGCCTGCTAAGGCTTGAGTCTCCCATTAGTATGTTTTCTTTAGGGGTAAATCACCAGTGGGGGAAGTCATTCGTTCGTGTGACAAAGCTCACAATCAAATTAAACAGATATCGCCAATCATATTCGAGTATAATCTGGCCGAATTCTGACAAGGAGTGTACGAAATGAACTTTGCAATGTGGAAGAAAGCTTTAACAGTAATACCAAACGTTTCCAAAGAAGAATGGGACAAACTGGATATTATCGCCAAATGGCTCATCAGCACGCGCGCGGCGGTGCTGGTGATGACCTTTCTCTCAGCGGTGCTTGCTGGACTTTTTGCCTGGCACGACGGCTTCACGGTGAATCTGTTCTCGTGGTTCATCCTGGCCCTTGGATTGGTCCTGGCGCACGCCTCCAATAACATCTTCAACGACTACACCGACTATACCCGCGGCGTGGATAAAGATAATTATTATCGGACGATGTACGGTCCCCAACCGGTGGCTGACGGTCTGCTGACCAAGCGCCAGCACCTGACCTACTTCGCCATTACCGGCCTGTTGGCGCTGGCATGCGGTATTTTCCTGGTGTTTAACAGCGGCGGTGGCCTCACTTGGTTGCTGCTCGCGCTGGGCGCTTTCTTTGTCCTG
>JAPLGV010000352.1 GCA_026389975.1 Chloroflexota bacterium | reverse complement strand
GCGAAGGCTCAAAAAAACTTTGTGACGTGGTGCCTTTTTGGTAAACCTTCTCGACCTCAATGCTCACAGAACAAATCCCCGCCCCGTCCGGGAACCGGGACTACCCCGCCCCGTCCGGGAACCGGGACTACCCCGGACTCATCGTCCGCTCCCAATCAGGCTTCTTCACCGTGCAGACCGAAAGCGGCATGTTGACCTGTCACCTGCGCGGCCGCCTCAAGCAGGGTAAACACGTGGGCGATATCGCCGCGGTCGGCGACCGGGTGCAGATCACCCGTCAGCCAGACGGGACGGGGAGCATCGAATCCGTCGAACCGCGCCGCAGTTCCCTGGTCCGGCTCGACCCGAGACCCCAGGGCGTGTACCAGCAAGTCATTTTAGCCAACCCCGACCAGGCGGTGTTCGTCTTCGCCTGCGCCAGTCCCACTCCCCGCCTGCGCATGCTGGACCGGTTCCTGGTCATTGCCGAAAAACAGGGGCTGCCGGCGGTCATCGTTGCCAACAAGATTGATCTGGTGGGCCGCGAACAGGCTGAGAAGATGTTCGGCTTCTACCCGCCCATCGGTTATCCGGTCATTTATGCCTGCGCCACACCTGCCCTCCCGGAAGGACACCGGGACGGTGTCCCCTTCGGGGATGATATGGCGGGCGGTGCCAGGGAAACCGGCCAGGGCGTGGAGGAATTGCGGGAGCGGTTGACCGGCAAAGTGTCTGCGCTGGCCGGACCGAGCGGCGTGGGCAAATCCAGCCTGCTGAACGCAATCCAGCCGGGGCTGGGGCTGGCGGTGCGCGAGATCAGCGAGGCGTTTCACAAGGGGCGTCACACCACCACTGTGCGCCAATTGTTCCCGCTGGAGGGCGGCGGCTATGTGGCCGACACGCCCGGCATGCGCTCTCTGGCGCTGTGGGACACCGAGCCGGAGGAACTGGATGGCTATTTCCCCGAACTGGCCCCGTTGGTGGCGGCCTGCCAGTTCAACGACTGCAACCACAAGACCGAACCGGGCTGCGCAGTGCGGGCTGCCGTGGAGGCAGGCAGGGTGCATCCCCAGCGGTATGATTCGTATTTGCGGCTGAGAGCGGGAGAAAAATGACGACGGACGACGGACGACGGACAATGTCCCGTGCTGGAACCGGGACTACCTCGAAAAACTGGGGTCTCCTCGGACACGAATGGGCGGTCGAGATGCTCAAGCAGCATCTCACTCGTGATTCCGTCCGCCATGCCTACCTATTCACCGGACCTCCCGGCCTGGGTCGCCGCACCCTGGCGCTGCGCTTCGCCCAGGCCTTGAACTGCCCAAATCCGGTCGCTCCCGGTGAACCCTGCGGGAAATGCAAAACCTGTCAGCAGATCGAACGGATGCAATACGCCGACCTGGCTGTCATTCAAGCCGAAAAAGAAGGCGGCACGCTGAAGGTGGAACAGATCCGCGCCCTGCGGCATAGCCTGGTGCTGAAACCCTACCAGGGAAAGTACCGCGTGGCGCTCTTTTTGCGCTTCCAGGAAGCCAACCCCAATGCGGCCAACGCCCTGCTCAAAACGCTGGAAGAAGCCCCGGCGCACGTCATTTTGCTCCTGACCGCCGACACCGCCGAGCAACTCCTGCCGACCATACCATCGCGATGTGAAATCCTGCGGCTGCGACCGCTGCCGGTGGAGACGGTGGAAACTTACCTGAAAGAGCGTGGAGCGGGGGCTGCATCCGCCCGCCTGTTGGCTCATATCTCCGGCGGACGGCCCGGGTACGCTCTGCGCCTGATGGAAGATAAAGACACGCTGGAGTTCCGGGCGAAACGGCTGGATGATATGAACAGCCTGCTCAAGTCCAACCGCCGCGAGCGCTTCGCTTACGCCGAAAAACTGACCGACCGGAAAAACGAGGCGAAAGAGCGCTTCCGTGAGACACTGCTGCTCTGGCTCTCCTTCTGGCGGGACGTGCTCCTGCGCACCGCCGGTTCCGAGTCCCCGCTCGCCAACGTGGACTATACCAAAGCTGTTGATGCTCTGGCGGCAAAACTGACTCTTCCTGAAGTGCGGAAACTGGTCAGCGACGCACAGGGGGCGATTGATAAACTGGAGCGCAACGTCAACGCCCGCCTGCTGGCGGAAGTCACCCTGCTGGACTGGCCAAAGGTCTCGTGAAAAAGATAATCCCCAACCACAAAGACATGAAGTCACAAAAATTTGTTTATATCAATCGAAGTTCGTGTCTTCGTGACTTGGTGGTTCCTCCTCCGGTATTTACCGTATTCCTGCTGGTGGTGATCATTTTTCTCCTGGCTGCTTGCCAGCCCACAGCGACGCCAGCCTCCCCTTCGGGGACGATGCCCACGCCGACAGAGATCGCCACGCCCTCCGTCACCGCCACGGCGACCTTCACCCCTACCCAAACGCCCACACTCACTCCCACGCCCGAACCGGCCTGGTACCAACCGCTCGACCCGTCCATGGGTGCGCTTAAATACAATTACGCCCTGGTCAACAACCCGAAGGCACGGGTCTATATCAGCCTGCAGGACGCAGTGGCAAACACAGGCAATTTCGGGTATCTGCCGAACTATCCGGCTTACGTGGCTTACACCTCCACCGAGACGCGTGACGGCCGCACTTTCTTTTTTGACCCAGTCAATTACGGCTGGATGGATGGGGCGGACCTGCAAATCCTGACTCCGTCCGCCTTCACAGGCATCCTGCTGACGCGTGACGAGCCTTTCCGCTTCGGCTGGGTGCTGGCCGAGACCCAAAGCGTGAACGCGGCCGGGACGCCCATCCAGACATACACTCGTTACCAGATCGTGCATGAAGTCCCGGCGGCCACGCAGAAACCCGGCTCCATCGCCGTCGGCGCGGACGAGTGGCTGCCGGAGGATAATGTTGCGCTGGTCGGCACCGCAGGTGGACAGGTCCCAGCCGATGCGGGAGCAAATACCTGCCGGTTTATCTACGTCAACCTGGCCGAGCAGACGTTGACCGTCTACGACAACTGCAAGCTGGTTTTTGCCACCCTGATCTCGTCTGGAGCAAATTCCTGGACATTCGAGGGCCGGTTTGCCATTCAATACAAATTGCCGGAGTACAGTTCCATCAAGCCGCCGCCCGAGTCCATCAGCGAGTACTACATCGAGGGTGTGCCCTATTTCATGACCTACGCTGGCAATTTCGGCTTTCACGGAGCCTACTGGCACGATAATTTTGGGACAGCGGCCAGCCACGGCTGCATCAACCTATCTCCGGCGGATGCGAAATGGCTGTACGATTGGGCCGGGCTGGGGGAGGTGGTGATCATCAGCTCTGGGAAATAAAATACTGGTTTAAGTCGCTGGCGCTTCTGCTACGGATCTTTTTTGCGAAGCTCTCCCGGTCAGGTAAGCCAGCACTGCGCCTACCGCGAACAAAACAATGTTCAGGATGAAGGGCAGGCCCTTATTGAGTTCAGAAAGCGTCCCGGCGATCCAGCCGAACGGGGAAGCTAGCAGGATAATGCCCACATACAGGATTGATTGGATGCGGGCACGTTCCTTTGGATCAACTGTCAGCACGACCATCTGATCCATGAGCGGAATGACAGCGGCAAAGCAACACGCTTCCAAGAATACGCTAATGACAAGAAAGAAATAGCCCTGGTCTGGTGCGGTGATCAGCAGCAACTGGCTGGCGACAAAGCCGAGAAAACCGAACACCAGCGGCAGCTTGAAGTGCATTTTGCTGATCCGCGGCATCACCACGAAAAAGAAAAGCAGCATGATGGCTGATTTGACAAATGGAAAGATAGCCAGATTTCGGGCCGGGATGTGCAACTTCTCAGTCACAATGATTGCCCAGAAGCTCCCGCTGATCATTGAGGAAATGCTGAGTACCAGAAGGATCCCGGCAGTGTAGAGCGTCTGCGGTGCATGGAGCAGGGAGTGTAAAATGCCTTTATACTCGCCCAGCACGTCAAAGACACTCTGATGGTGTGTTTCCTGCAGGCGGACTTTGCCCTGCCCGGTCTCTTGAGTCATCCGGTAGGTGACAATCGCTTTCAGTGTAAACATGACTGCTGCAAAGATGTATAGCCCGCGCATGGTCGGCACAAGCGAAAAAGCACCGATCAATACTCCCGCCAGTGGCGTGATAAAACCTGCCACAATAGTGGCAATATAGATCCAGGTGTAAATATCGACTAACTGGCTTTGATCGGCGTCTTCCACCAGAAGGCAAACCCAAGAATTTTGGGCGATGCGCCAGACGCTGTTAATCACGCCCGCTGCCAGGAAATACCAAAAATTCTGAGCCAGGGCTGAGATCAGCGCCGGAACGCTCCACGACAGGATATCAAAGATCAGGGTTGTGCGCCTTCGCCCCAGTTTGTCGGTGACTACGCCGCTCAACAGCGCCAGGATGATCTGAAAGCCCCAACTGACGCTTACAATAAGGCCGATTTGTTTATCAGATAGGCCAAGAGCCAGCATGTAAATCGAAACGTACGGAGCATAAAGGTTGAAAGGGATGCCCCACAATGGCTCGGGATACACACAGCCGCGCGGGTTCCCGCGCAGGCTTTTCAGGGTGGTGATCAACGAGTGATTATTCAAACAAGTAAACTCCTGAGCGTCGTCTAACGGTTTGACTTTGCGTCGCCCCGCATCCTCCGCTCACGCCTGCGCAAATACTGCTCGTGGATCTCGCCCACATGTTCCACCTTCTCGGCGATGGCAGCTTCCAGCCAGTATTTGCCCTTTTCAGCCGTCCCTAAACTTCCTGCCCCGTACGCGCCGGTGCGGGTATCGTCCTCCCAGGGCGGGTTGGCGGTCAGCGCACCGCCCTCGATCCAGTCCATGTAGTAGTTGGGGGTGGCAACAAAATCGGTCTCGTCCACGGCACGCTCGAGATGGATGAGTTCCGGGCGCAGGTGCAGAATAAGCGAAGTCTCCAGTTCGCAGGCGTGACCCATCCCGCCCAGTCCGGACTGGCGCCTGGCTTCCAGCGCGGCCACCCCCTGCGGTCCGGAAAGGTACAGGAAGGCCGTGGCGCAAAAAATCTGCGGGTACTTCTCCCCGGCATACTTGACCACGTTCACCAAAAACGACGAGTTGCCGCCGTGCCCGCTCATCAGGTAGAAGCGGGTGAAGCCGCGCCCTACGAGCGTATCCACCACCGCCAGCCAGAAATCCTCGAAGGCCCGCCCGCCCACGTTGAAGGTGCCGGGGAACGAGCGCCGGTGCGTGCTGACCCCGTACGGGAAGACCGGCAAAGAAAACGCCCGCTCCGGGACGGCCTGGGCTGTACCCCGTCCGATGGCTTCGATGATGAGTGTGTCGGTGGACAGCGGGGCGTGGTAGCCATGCTGTTCAGTATGGCCGACAGGGAGGATGACCACCTTTTCGCAGTCTGCCGGAAGCGCAAGCGGACTCGCAGCCTGCCAAGGCAAAACGATGGCCGGGATGCCCGGTCCAAAATCCAGCCCCAGAGGCGTCAGCACATGGACGGAACTAAACCCGTCCTCGAGCAAGTTCCCGACCAGGTTGTGCAGTAGCGCGGCGAACACCGGGAGTGGCGTCTCCAGGCTGCTGCCCGGCCAGCCGAAGGGCAGCGCTGGCAATAGGCCGATCTCCGCGGAGGACTTAAGCAAAGCGGGTAGCCGGTCCAGCTCGAAACCGCCGCTGAGTGGCAAGAGCAGCGGCGTTTCGCGCGGCAGGGCGGCCACTTCGGGCCAGGTCAATTCGTCAAAACGGAACAGGTGAGTGGTCATGAGCTCCTCCGCAAAAACCAACCCCACGAAGAAATTGTGGGGCTTGGGGAACACTGAATTCATCGGCTATGGTGGGTTTACCCGCTGGCGTGGGCGAGCCGCGGGTCGAGGGCATCGCGCAGGCCGTCGCCCAGCAGGTTGAATGAGAGCACGATCAGCATGATGGCCAAGCCGGGATAGAAGACCAGGTGCGGGGCGGTAAAGACCTGGTTGCGCTCCGAACCGAGCATGGAGCCCCACTCAGGCATCGGAGGCTGTGCACCTAGGCCAAGGAAGGATAAGGCTGCCGCATCCAGAATGGCGGTAGCAATGCCTAGCGTGCCTTGCACGATGAGCGGCGTCAGGGCATTGGGCAGGATCCGTTTGAACAGAATCTGGAAGGTATTGCCACCCTGGGCGCGCGTGGCAGAGACGTAATCCATTTCACGCACTGAGAGCACACTGGCGCGCACCACACGGGCGTAAGCCGGGATGGAGACGATGCTGATGGCAATCAAGGCATTGATCAAGCCGGGGCCAAGCACGGTGACAATAACAATCGCCAGCAACAGTGATGGAAAAGCAAGTAATACATCCATCACGCGCATGATCGTGTTGTCAACCCAATGTCCAAAGTAGCCGCTCAGCGCACCCAAGATTGTACCTATGAAAATTGATGAGGTCACGGTTGATAAGCCGATCATAAGGCTCAGGCGCGTCCCATAAAGCAGCCTGCTGAACTCATCGCGCACGTTGCCATCAATGCCCATGATGTGCTGCGGCTGGTCCTGCGGGCAGCCAAGGAGATGAATGCACGGATCCTGGCGCATCTTTACCTGCTCGACACCAATCAAGACTTGAATCGGATCATAAGGCGCGATCCACTGGGCGGTCAGGGCGATAAAAGCGAGAATCCCAAGAATGACCATTCCGACAACGGCAGACTTGCGCCGAAAGAGCCGCCGCCAGGTGATCTGCCACAGGCTGACCGACTTCAGTGAAAGACCCTCTGCATCCAGTTCTGCAATTTTTTCGGTAATGTCGTTCATATTATCAGTCCAGTCGAATTCTGGGATCGAGGTATGCGTAGGAGATGTCCACGATGAGGTTCAGGATAACAAAGAAGATGGCGATGACCACCGTAAAAGCCTGGACAATGCCGTAATCGCGGGCGGTGATGGCTTCATATAGTGTGCGCCCAACACCGGACAGACCAAATATCGTTTCGGTCAGCACTGCACCGCCCAACAGTCCGCCAAGCGACAGACCGATTACTGTGACCAGGGGCAGGAGCGAATTCCGGAAGGCGTGTTTAAGGATAACCATGGAGTTAGGCAGACCTTTGGCACGTGCCGTACGGATGTAATCCTGGCCGAGCACTTCGAGCATGGTGGAGCGGGTCATGCGGGCAAACAAGGCCATGGGGATTGTTCCCAATGCCAGGGAGGGCAGGAGCAGATGCGTAAGGGTATCACCCAAGAGTTTCCAGTTGGCGGTCAGGATTGCATTGAAAATATAGAGGCGACCCAAAAACTCCAGAACACCGCGCCACAGGCCTGTCCCTTGAATCGTCCATCCCCAAACATCATAGAAGGCCGGAGAGAGGATACCCGCGGTGATACGGCCGGAGGGAGGCAGCCAGAAAGGGGTGCCTTTGAGTAGCAAAGAAAAAACATAAGCAAGCATCAACCCAAGCCAAAAAACTGGCATGGACACACCAATATTGGCCCAGACCATCATACTGACATCCACCCAGGAATTATGTTTGACGGCCGAAATAACGCCGAGGGGTATGCCTACAACAAGGCTGAAAAAAAGTGCACAGAAACTTAGTTCAATCGTAGTCGGAAGACGCTCGACAAGCAAACGGGTAACAGGCATACCATAGCGGAAAGACCGGCCATAATCGCCGTGGGCGATCTCATTCAGGTAAACTCCGAACTGTGTGTACAGCGGTTTATCCAATCCGTGCTCACTGATGAAACGGTCACAAACTGCCTTAGTAGCTTTTTCACCCAGAATGGCTCGACATGGGTCGCCGGGAATCACCCGTGCCAGGACGAACGTGACCAACAGGATACCAAAAAGAACAGGTATGGCTGAAAGCGTTCGCCGGATTATGTACTGGATCATTATGGATTAGATTCCCTTGCGATTACGGGATGGCGGATTACGATCATCCCGCCATCCCGTATTTTCTTATTCGGGGCTAATTACAACTACTTCCACATCAAGCCCCAGAGGTAGTCGTAGTACTCCCACAGATTGGTGTTACCCACGTGATACGGCGATCCGGGGTTCAGACCCATGTTAAAGGTTGCCACCACATCCGTTGCATCGAAGTCACTGCCGTCGTGGAACTTGACGCCCTGGCGCAGGACGCAGACCCAGACAGTCGAGTCTGCGTTCGGGGTGCAGGACTCGGCCAGCGCAGGCTCAGTTGCAGTGCCGTTGACCTCGTAAGAATAGAGCGACTGCATGACCTGCTCGCAGGCGCGCAGGGATTCGCCGTCGGTTTCATCGGCACAGAACATACTGATCGGTTCGGCGTTCTGCATCCAGACGAAGATGTTGCGATCACCTGGCTTGGAGTAGGCGAAGACCTCGGAGGTGAGCGGGCTGGCTTGCGGATTTTCCACATCGGCGCGGTACGCCGCGGCAGAACCGCCATGGGCGATGGGCACCATCGGCACCAGTTCGCGAATGGCATTGTTGGCGGCGATATAGTACGACTCAGCATCCGCTGGGATGCCGATCTGGCCACCAGCAATCAGATTGTCGTAAATCTCGGGGAATGTGGTGCCAAATTGCTGAACATCCTTGCCAAAGTGGTAGTCTAGGAAGTTGGTGACGTGCGGGTAATCTGCGCCCCAACCTAGCAGGTATAGGCCATCCAGGCGGCCAGCGCCTGACTCTTCAATGAAGGCGCCAGATTCCATAACAACGATCTCGGCGTTAATGTTCAGGTTGGCTAAGAGTTGCGCCTGGATATCTTGAGCCACGTTGCTAACCTGCGGAAGGTAGCCGCGGACCACATCGCGGTAGTACAACTTGGTCGAGAAGCCGTCCGGGAAACCGGCCTCGGCCAGCAGGGCCTTGGCGGCGACAGCATCAAAGGTGTACCATGGATCACCAACGCAGCCGTTGGGAATGGAGCAAGGGGTAAAGTACGTAGCAGCCTCAGAGCCGACCGGGGAAAAGGTGTCCACGATGCGCTGGCGGTTAATGCCCATGGCGATGGCCTGGCGTATCTTCACGTTGTCAAACGGAGCGAAGGTGTTGGTCATGCCGACGTAGAACACGTTCAGGGCCGGGCGAAGAGCCAGCTGCAGGGTTGGATCAGCTTCAATAGTTGCAAAATCATCCGGGCCGACATTATCAAAGCCATCAATGGTACCGGACTGCAGTTCAAGCATGCGAGCAGCCGATTCGGTCGACCAGCGGAAAACCAGGGTATCGGCGGCCAAAGGTGTCTCACCCCAGTAATCGGGATTCTTCACGAAGGTGACACTTTCACCGCGTTTCCACTCGCTGACCATGTACGGGCCGGTGCCAATGGGCTTTTCCAGGCCCTCGCTGGTGCGGGTTTCCGTGCCTGCCGTCGCCTCAATCCATTCTTTCGGATAGATGGCAAACGGGCTGAAGGCGATCTTGGAAAGGAAGGCAGCGTCTGACTTGCATAGCGTGAAGGTCACGGTGTTTGCGTCAGTGGCTACAATTGATTTGAAGAAGCCACCGTAATCGCAATCCGGTACGGACAGCGAGGTGTCATTATACGTTGCAATGGAAACCTTGGGCGGGGGCGGGGGTTCAGTCGGCACTTCGGTCGCAGGCGCCATTGTCGGCGTGGCTTTCGGGCCGCAGCCCGCCAGAATCATGCTGGTCAACACGACCAGCGATATGAGCAAAAACATTGAGCGTTTCACAATCTCTCTCCTCTTAAAGTTATGAAAAAACTAAAGGTTGGGTTTGGGGGGAAAAACAAAAATAGGTTCGCTGCCTGGCACCTCCTCTCTCTAGTAATAAGTAACATTATACAATTTTTTGTATAAATAGCAACCGCCTGTTGTATGGATTATTTCCCCAGTATTCCTCATCATTTATAGTTAGTTAAGTTAATAGTACTTGTAGTAGAGCCTGTGGATATGTGGAAAACCCCAAAGCCCCGCCAGTGCTGGCTTGACCCTGGGCGCAGCCAGCATATGTGGTGTATTCAATTGCATCCAGGCAATTTAACCCTGTGGAAAAGTCCCAGAAAAGTTCACACTTTTTTTAGAAGTCTAAAGAACAAATTTGAACTGGAACTACATCTTGGATAACTAAAAAATACCCCCAACATATGGGCATCATATTTCGAACAATTGAGCGACTTTTCCACAGACCGCGCGGGTTATCCACAGATTATGGGCAGTTATCCACAGTTTTGATCATTTGCCCCGTTGGGGAGATGCCCATATATGGGGTTACAACCCTTGGCTGGCAGCCATATTTTCCAGCAATTCCTCGATGGTATCCAGGAAATGGTCCAGCCCTTCCAGCCGCTCGTTGAAGGCCTCTCCAGTCAGCCCGAGTGTTTCACAGGCGGCCTGCCATTTCGATTGGTGCGTTGGCGGAAGAACTGCAGCGGACAGCGTCCAGGTATGGACCAGCGGCCAGAGCACGGACTGCGGGGACTCACCTGCCAGCATGGCCTCGAACGCCAGTTTGTAGTATGTCAATCGGGGTGCAGCGATGCTTGCGGGGTAGTCCCGGTTCCCGGACGGGGCGGGGTAGTCCCGGTTCCCGGACGGGGCGGGGTAGCCCCGGTTCCCGCGAGGTAGTCCCGTTTCCTGCACGGGGGACGGGGCATGGACCTTATTTCGGCTGGCCGCCTCGACAAATGTTTTTTCCCACTCCGTCAGGAATTTGCTCAGGGTTGCCGCATCCACCTGCGCTCCGCCGAGCAGCCCCAGGAGCCCGGCGGCGAGTCCCGGTGCACCAGCCGCCCCGGCCCGTTCCTGGAACTGGAGCAGGAAGCGCCGTTCGGCCAGCGGACCACCGGTCAGCAGGGCGACGGCATTGGCGGCGTGGTTGAGGCCTTTCAGGTAAGAGAGCAGCCGCGCGGGGCCGGTCTCCTGGCTGAGTTGAAGACTGCTCCAGATTTGACGGGCGTGTTCGGCATTTCGACGGGCACGTGCCAGCACGTTGACCGGCTCATCGTACCCGGCCCGCACCCCGGCCTGGACGAATTCGAGGAAATGCTGAGTGACATAAAGAGGCAGCGGGTCGTAGAGTTCGGGTCCCAGCCAGGGGTGGATGCGCAGTTCCTTCGGTTTGTTGTACTCGCTGCGCGGGTTGTGGACGATATCCAGGTGGATTTCAGGCGTGACAGGCAAAATCTCGCGGCGGACTTTTGGCTGCCCGGCGTGGACGAGGACTATGTCTATATCGGTGGAGTTGCCGAGGAAGGGGTTTTCGGAGCGCAGGGAACCGGTCAGGTAAGCCGCCACCAGCCCGGGGTCCGCTAAGGCTCGCTTCTGGGCGGTTTCTTTGGCGATGCGGATGAGTGTCTCGCGGGTGATGCGCATCAATAATCCTCCCTATTTGGCAATCAAGGCTGGCTGGTATGGAGGCAGGTTGAGGGTCTCGCGGATGCGGTTCTCGATGATGCTGAGATGCTCCGGGTAGTGGACAAAATCCAGCGGGTTGGTGTCAATCGTCAGCACAGGCGTGCCGTCATAGGGTTGGGAGAAGAAGTTTTCGTAGGCCCGATTGAGTTTTTCGATGTAACCGCGCTCCATATTGCGCTCGTAAGTGCGGTCGCGCAGGGCGATGCGCTGCATCAACACATCGGTGTCGGCACGCAGATAAACCAGCAGGTCGGGCATCGGGATTTTCTCGGCCAGCGCCTCATGGACGCGCTTGTACATTTCCAGTTCGTCGCCTTGCAGGTTGATGCGGGCGAAGAGCGAATCTTTGGCGAAAGTGTAATCGGAGAGCAGGGACTTACCGGATTCGACAATGGCCGTAACACCGCGCCGTTGCTGGTGGTAGCGGCTCAGGAGGAAGAAGATCTGGGTCTGGAAGGCGTAACGGGCGCGGTCGGAATAGAAATCGGAGAGGAAAGGGTTTTCCTCGAAGACTTCGAGCAGAAGGTCCGCCTCGAAAGACGGCGCAAGCATGCGTGCCAGGGTGGTCTTCCCGACCCCGATGACTCCTTCGATGGCGATGTACATAGTCTCTCCCGCAGGTGAAAGTGGTAAGTTAAGGATACCATAACTGGGTATCGTTGCAAGGGCGAAGCCCGAAGCAATCACGGTTTTCACAAAGTAGCGTGTCGCTGCGAGGAGGGCGTATTTTGCCCGACGAGGCATTCTCCTCACCGGCCTGGGGATTGCTTCACCGCCTTCGGCGGTTCGCAACGACACAATCATTTTTTTGTTTGTCAATGGACTTTGTGAAAGCCCTGCCAAAGCAATCACAGTTTTCATAAATGGTGCCACCTGGCAATGACGCGCGCGCTTGACTAGTCCCGCTGGACTCTGTATAATCTGCTCAATCCCGGAAGGACACCGGGACTTTAATGCCGTGAGGAGTAGGCAGCCCGGCTCGCTGATAGAGAAGGAGGACCCTGGCTGGAAGCCTCCGCAGCAACCCACTGCCGAAGTCGCACGGTCTCTCTGCTGAAGAAATCTTCGTGAGAGTAGAACAGCACGGGTTCCGCCCGTTACAGTCGGAGCCGGATGATTATCCGGGCAAAGAGCGCTTTTTTCCAACGAAGGGTTACGACATCCTACCCGCCGAAGGTCCCCGCGCAGTACCCGAAGGGTGAAGGGGGATGGGTAAGAATCACCAAGCCGGAAAAAAGTGAAATGAGGTGGTACCGCGGCACCCGCCGTCCTCATGAGGATGCGGGTGTTTTGTTTTAATTGTCTAACACGTCTGTACTTCCAACAGGTCTGACAAGTCAGACTTGTTCGACCTGTAAGACTTATCAGACTGATCGACTTGCATAACGAGGAGCGAGAATGACCGAATACCAGTTACCCAAAGCCTACGACTTCAAGTCCACCGAGCCGCGCATCTACGCGATGTGGGAGCAAGGCGGTTACTTCCGGCCGTCCAACGACCCCAACCAGCCGGATTTCGACCCTACCAAAAAGCCGTTTGTCATTTCGATCCCCCCTCCAAATATAACCGGTGAACTGCATCATGGCCACGTCATGTTCGTGGCGATGGAAGACCTGATGATCCGTTACCACCGTATGAAGGGCATCCCGGCGCTGTGGGTGCCCGGCACTGACCACGCCGGGATTGCCACTCAATTACAGGTGGAAAAAGACCTGCTGCGCACCGAAGAAGTGACCCGTGAAGAACTGGGGCGCGAGAAGTTCCTGGAACGCGCCTGGGCCTGGAAGGTTAAATATCACAGCATCATCACCCGGCAGATCCGCCGCATGGGCGCCTCCTGCGACTGGAGCCGCGAGCGCTTCACCCTCGACGAAGGCCTGTCGAAGGCGGTGCGCGAGGCCTTCGTGCGCCTGTACGAAAAAGGACTCATCTACCGCGGCCCGCGTCTCATCAACTGGTCGCCGGGGTTAAAGACGGATGTCAGCGACCTCGAGGTGGAGTACGCCGAAGAACCCGGCAAACTGTATTATTTCAAATATATGCTCGCACCGGAGACTTCCGAAGCCTCCAAGACTTCGGAAGTCTATATCCCCGTCGCCACCACCCGCCCGGAAACCATCCTGGGCGACACCGCCGTCGCTGTCCATCCAGATGATAAACGCTACAAAAAATTCATCGGGCGCAAAGTCATCGTGCCGATGCTGGGGCGCGAGATCCCGGTTATCGCCGACGAGTACGTGACGCGCGAGTTCGGCACCGGGGCGTTGAAAATTACCCCCGGCCACGACCCCAACGACTATGAAATTGGGCAGCGTCACGGACTGCCCGTCCTTTCGATGCTGGACCGGGAGGCAAAAGTGACTGAAATCGGCGGGCCGTATGCGGGTCTGGACCGGTTTGCCTGCCGCGAAAAACTATGGGCTGACATGCAGGCCGCTGGTCTGGTCATCAAAGAAGAGCCTTACACGCTCAACGTCCCACACTCGCAGCGCGGCGGCGAGATTATCGAGCCGATGATCTCCACGCAGTGGTTCGTCAAGATCCAGCCGATGGCCGACGCGGCGCTGAAAGCCGTTCGAGACGGGCGCATCACGATTGTCCCGGAACGCTTCGAAAAAGTCTATTACAACTGGCTGGAAAATATCAAGGATTGGTGCGTCTCCCGCCAGTTATGGTGGGGACACCGCATCCCGGTCTGGTATTGCGACGACTGCGGCAAGCAGACCTGCACCCGCGCAGACCCGACCCAATGCGCTCATTGCGGCTCGCAGAACATCCGCCAGGACCCGGATGTGCTGGACACCTGGTTCTCGTCCGGCCTGTGGCCGTTCTCCACGCTTGGCTGGCCGGAAGAGACGCCCGATTACAAGTATTTTTATCCGACCACCATGATGGAGACCGGTTACGATATCCTGTTCTTCTGGGTGGCGCGCATGATCATGGACGGGCTGGAATTCACCGGACAAGCGCCGTTCAGCACGGTCTACCTGCACGGCCTGATCCGCGCCGAATTCGGGGTGAAGATGAGCAAGAGCAAAGGCAACGCCTCCGATCCCGGGCCGCTGATGGACGAATACGGCACCGACGCCCTGCGCTTCACCCTGCTGGTCGGCTCCACGCCTGGCAACGACATGAGCCTGAGCCTAAAAAAGGTGGAAGGCAACCGCAACTTTGCCAATAAAATCTGGAATGCGGGGCGCTTCGTGATTTCTGCAATCCAGGGAGCAGGTAATCCGATCCAACCATCAATCCCTAATTCCCAATTACCTGATCCCTTATCCCGAATTACCTGGTCTTTAGCCGATTCCTGGATTTGGGCGCGCCTGCAATCTCTCGTCCGCGAAGTGGAGCGCCTGTTCCAGGCTTATCAATACGGCGAGGGCGGACGCCAGATCTACGAGTTCTTCTGGAGTGACTTTGCCGACTGGTACGTGGAAGTGGCGAAACTGCAAATGAAGAGAGCAGAGAATAGAGAGCAGACTGTAGTGACGCTCGCCCGCGTGCTGGATATGTGCCTGCGCCTGCTGCATCCCATCACTCCTTTTGTGACCGAGGAACTGTGGGGTCACCTGCGGCGCGCCCTGCTGGCTTCGCCGCTGGCTGAGTTGGCGAAAGACTGGCCCGCAGCGCTGATCATTGCCTCCTGGCCGGAGCCGCGCCCCGAAGAAGACTGGGAAGCCGAGAAAGTTGCGGACTTTGCGCTTATTCAGGATACGATCCGCTCGATACGCAACCTGCGCGCCGAGAAAAAGGTCAGCCCGGCGAAGCGCATCCCGGCCACGATTGCTGGCGGGGTGAAGACTGCTCTGTTGAAAGAGCAGGCGGGAGTCATCGCGGCCCTGGCCGGACTCGATCAATCTCTCCTTTCGATTCTTGAATCTCTCCCGGCGAAGCCGGAAAACAGCATTGCCCTGGTTGCCGGTCCGGTGGAAATATACATCCCGTTCTCCGGCATGCTGGACCTGGACGAGGAGCGTAACCGGCTCCAGAAAGAACTGGCCGAGTCCCAGGTCCAGATAGACCGGCTGGAGAAACTGCTCGGCAGTGACTTTGCCAACAAGGCCCCGGCCCCGGTCGTCCAGAAGGAACGCGAGAGACTGGCAGTATTCAATGAAACCGCCGAGAAACTACGCACACAACTAAAAAGTTAAGTTCTTTGGGAATCTCTGTGAAATAGGAAAGCCTGGTCTGAAATTGAAGCCCTTTAGTATATTCGTCAACAGGCTGGTCTGCACTTCGACCCAGTTGTGGTAAAAACCTTCCTGGAGCTATCAGCCAGCAAGAGGAACGTAGCTTGAATCTCCTAATTAAGACCTGTGACAAAAGCAGCCATTTCCAAGACATTCGTCATTTGACACGCAACCACCGATAAAGTAACTTAAGCACGATTGTCATCCAAATTTCATCAAGGAGTATTAATCTATGGCACTGAAAATTACAGATGAGTGCATTGCCTGCGGAGCCTGCATCCCGGAATGCCCGACCAACTCGATCACCGAAGGCAGCCCTTACGTGATTGATCCCGCCACCTGCGTGGAATGCGTCGGCCACTTCGATACCCCGCAATGCCAGTCGGTCTGCCCGGTGGCCGATACGGCCATCCTCAAAGCATAGCGCATAAAGTCACCAGCCAGGGGCGGAGTTTTCCGCCCCTGAACCTTTAATGGTTTGACAAGCACTTTCAGGCAATATACAAGTTGCTGCGTAATTTGCAGTATAATCCCATCAACTGAATATTCGACCTTCGGGGCAGGGTGAAATTCCCGACCGGTGGTACAGCCCACGAGCAGGTAGTAGCGACTTCAGTCGCTCTAACGGCTAAAGCCGTTACTACAGTGCATGATCTGGCGAAATTCCAGAGCCGACCGTAAAAGTCCGGATAGAAGAAGGTGACGACGAGACCCGTGCGAAGCATCCTTTAGGGCATGGGTCTGGTCTGTCTATCCGCCCCGGAACTTGTTTCCGGGGTTCCTTTTTCTGAAACCGCGCCTGCCCCGTTCTTATGGACGAGGCAGTTTTAATTCCATGGACTGGAAACTTCCCCTCAGGGGCAAACCTCCCCGGACCTCGCGCCGCTCCCTGCATTGGACGGCCTTCGCATCCCTGGCCGCGGCCCTGCTGGGCTGGTGGCTGGTCAGCCGTTTCGCCGGGCTGCCGGCCTTCATCCTGCCCGCGCCGGAGCAGGTGGCCGTCCGCTTCTGGAAAGCGCTGACGGATGGCAGTCTGCTCGTCCACACCGCCGCCACGCTGACGGAAGTCCTGCTCGGTCTGCTGGCCGGGACAATTGCGGCGGTGACGCTCGGTTATGCCATTGCCAAGAGCCGCCTGTTCGAGCAGTTGGTCTCCCCGTACCTGGTTGCGACGCAAGCCATTCCCATTGTTGCCATTGCCCCGCTGCTGGTCATCTGGTTTGGACCGGGCATCTTCTCCAAGGTGCTGATTTGTGCGCTGATTGTCTTCTTCCCGGTGCTGGTCAACACGGTGGTGGGCGTGCGGGCTGTGCCGCGTCCCTTTCATGACCTGATGCATTCGCTGCGCGCCACGCGCGGGCAAATCATCCGCATGCTCGAGGTCCCGGCGGCGCTGCCTGTTTTGCTGGGCGGGTTGCGGGTCGGGGCGACGCTTTCGGTCATCGGGGCAGTGGTCGGGGAACTGGTCGGCTCGGACCACGGTCTCGGTTTCCTGGTCAACGTGGGCCGCGGACAGTACGATACAGCGCTGGTCTTTGTGGCAGTGTTCACCCTCATCGCCCTGGCGCTGGCGTTATATGGTCTGGTTTCATTTTTGGAAAGAAAACTGCTCATCTGGCAGGAAGCATTTGAACGCTGATAGGGTTCTTCCCGTATGCTGTGCACAGGAGTGTTTTATGAAAAGAACAACCCGAAGGGGCTTGATGATTTTCACTTTATTTCTGCTGGCGGCCTGCGGGCCGAGACCCACCCCCAGCCGCCTGACCCAGGTCCGGCTGTCGCTGGGCTACATCCCTAATATTCAGTTTGCCCCGCTTTACGTGGCGGTGGAGAGGGGCTATTTTGCCGAGGCCGGCATCGAGGTCGAGTTCGACTACTCCTTCGAGACGGACGCCGTCGCGCTCGTCGGGGCGGACGAACTCCAGTTTGCTGTGGTCTCCGGCGAACAGGTCCTGCTCGCCCGCGCTCAGGGACTACCGGTGGTCTACGTGGCGGCCTGGTACCAAAAATACCCGGTCTCGGTGATCGCCAAGTCCGAGCAGGGAATTACCACCCCGTCTGACCTGCGTGGCAAGACCATTGGCCTGCCGGGGCTTTACGGAGCCAATTACATCGGCCTGCGCGCCCTGCTCCACGCCGGCGGGTTGAGCGAGTCTGATGTGACGCTCGACTCCATCGGTTACACCCAGGTGGCGGCGCTGGCGGCGGGTCGCGACCAGGCGGTCTCGGTCTACACAGCTAACGAGCCGCTGCAATTACGTGCCCAGGGTTACGACCTGACCGAACTGCGCGTGGCCGATTTCGTTCAACTGGCCTCCAACGGGCTGATTACCAACGAGACGACGGCTGCCGGGAACCCCGACCTGGTGCGGGGCATGGTCGCTGCATTGTTGCATGGCCTTTCCGATACCATCGCGGACCCGCAGGCTGCTTACCAAATTTCCCTGGGCTACGTCGAGACCCTGGCTCAGGCCGATACGGCCGTGCAAAAACAAGTGCTGGCGACCTCGATTGACTTATGGAAGGCTGACCGGTTGGGAGAATCCAATCCGGCTGCCTGGGAAAATATGCAAACGGTGTTGCTGGACGTGGGCTTGCTGACCCAGCCGCTGGATTTGTCAAAAGCGTTCACAAACGAATTCATTCCGTAGGGACACGATACATCGTGCCCGAATGGTACATCGTTCCCGAAGGGAATATCGTGTCTCTACAACAGGAAATTTTTATGACCGATCCCATCCTCATCGTCCATGACATAAGCATCACTTTCCCCGACCGCAACGGGAGCCTGGACGCACTCGACACAGTCTCCTTCACCGTCCTGCCGCGCGAATTTGTCTGCGTGCTGGGCCCTTCGGGCAGCGGCAAATCTACGCTGCTGCGCATCCTGGCCGGGTTGCTCGAACCCACGTCCGGCTCATTCAGCTTCGCCGGCGGAAGGCCGAAAATAGGCATGGTCTTCCAGCAATCCAACCTGATGCCTTGGCGGACGGCGCTCGAAAACATCACCCTGCCGCTCGAACTGCAAGGTGTCCAGGCAGACGAGGCCCATGCCCGCTCCCAGGAGCTGATTGACCTGGTCGGTTTGCAGGGATTTGAATCCTCCTGGCCGCGCGACCTTTCGGGTGGGATGGCCCAGCGCGTAGCGATTGCGCGTGCCCTGATCCACGACCCGGACATTCTCCTGCTCGACGAACCCTTTGGCTCACTGGATGCCCTGACGCGCGAACACATGTGGACCGAACTCTCGCACATCTGGCAGAGGCGCCAGAAGACGGTGTTGATGGTGACGCACTCCATCGGCGAGTCGCTTATTCTGGCTGACCGCGTCCTGGTGCTGACGCAGCGGCCCGGCAAGATCAAGCTGGATTTGGAGGTGGATTTGCCCCGTCCACGGGCGGATGAGATGCGCTACACGGCGCACTTTGGGGAACTGGCGCGACGGCTGAAAGAGGCAATTGGTTAAAACATAGAGGCAACCGCAAGTGGGTCGCCTCTACAGCAAAAGTTTTTCCTAAGGTAATGGCAGCGGCTCGGACTGATTGGTCTGGACATAGACGAAATTCTAGAACTGGTCTTCGTCCACGCTCATGGAGAGCAAACCAACCACTTCGCCGTTGTGCAGCAATTCACACTTCCTGATCCTTGTTGCGAGGCAAGTCATTCCCCCCACCCGAATTCACCCCATTGGAGTTGGTGAGAGCCGGCGTCAACAGTCTTGTATCACTTGTACTTGATCAAGTAATAAAACAGCTTGATATATTCGTTGTTCAGCGCAATTAGCCCCTGTTCGCTTTGCCACCAGTTCGTTTCATCGAATCTGGAGTAGGGGACGGCAGCAACTTCCAGCGTGACGGGTAGCCCTTCCAGTTCCCGCTCGAAGATCCACTTTGCCCGGCGGGTGTGGAAGACGGAAGTGACAAGGATGACCCGCTGGATGTCATGCGACTCGATGTACTGGCGCAGGAGGACCGCCTCGTCGAAAGTGCTGGTCACGCCTCCATCTGTCGTAAGTTCGATAATTTTATCGGATGGTACACCGAGCCGCTCCATCACGCCAACGGCAATATCGGTCTCATTCGGGATGAGACCCAGGTTTTCTGCAGGGCTGACCTCAGAGTCAGCTATACCAATGACGGGAGCAAGACCCTGGTGATAGAGGTCACTGGTATAGAATGGGCGGGTATCGTAATCGCCGTTCAGCACGAAAATCATATCGGCTGAACGGAGTTGATCGTTTACAACGAGAAAGTTAGCTACGCCGGTCAGAATTTGAGATCGAAACGCATGGACAACGACGACCAGCAGTACAAGAACGGCAACCGCTATAAGCAGGTTTCGTAGAAGGTGTTTTTTATGGGATAAATTTGTTTTTTGGTTCAATTTAGAGGCGCCTTCCAGGGGGTGTTCTATTGGGCGGGATTGCTCCTGGTTGGCGCAGTCCGCCGGGTTTCATTTCGGCCAAATCCACCCCAGGGCCGTCAGCGGAATGAAAAACAGCAGCACCGACACCGTCCCGGCGAAAGCCCCGTGGCCCTCGCGCTCGTCTATCAGTTTCACAGACGGGTAGAATCCCTCCATCTTCCAGCGCGGGCCGCCGAACCAGGCGAAGAGAAATCCGCCCAGCAGGCCGCCAATGTGTCCCCAGTTATCCACACCGGATGTGGTGAAACCAATCAGCAGGTTGACACCCGCAATGTAAAGCAAATTCATCAGCGACCGGTTGACGCGGTTCCCCAGGAGTTTACGGTTTTGTATGATAAAAACGCCTTCGGCGGCAATCAGCCCGAAGATGGCTGTTGAAGCTCCCAACGATGGATTCACTGTCAGAAGAAAGGACATAACATTCCCGGCGTAACCGGAAAGGAAATAGAGCAGCAGGAATCGTCCGTGGCCGTAACGCGCCTCAAGGCCGCGTCCAAAAATAAACAAGGCGTACATGTTGAAGGCAATATGCAGAATGGAGGCGTGCAAAAAGACCGGCGTAATCAACCGCCAGAGTTCGCCGGCGCGAATGAGAGTGTCATCCTTGACGCCTAAAAGAGCAATCACATCCGTTTTGAGTAGGTACTGTCCGGCGAGCTGCAAGAGGTAGACGAAGGTAGTTACGCCCAGGACGAAGTAAGTCGCGTAAGGCTTCACGTTCGGCATGGCCACCTTGATGGTATGTGGCGGCTGTGTCTGAGGAATTTGGTCGGGGGTCGGATTTTGATTCATTTCTCTCCAGGTAACAATTCTTCTCTATGGCGAACCTATAAACTCACCTTGCGTGGACTCACCCGATGGTGCTCGGCCTGGATGATGGCAATCACCGTGTCCACTGTCCCGTCCAGGTGACCATCCGCGTTGACGATAACATAGTCAAACTCGACTGCACGCTTGAGTTCCTGACGGGCAGTAGCGATGCGCAGGCTCAGATTCTCCCCAGTCTCGGTCTGGCGAGCCTTCAACCGTCTCACCAGCGCATCCTCGCTTTCGGTCGTCAGGAAGATCAGCACTGCCTCCGGCGCCAGCTTGCGGACGGTGGTCGCTCCCTGCACGTCCACACGCATGACCACATCCTGGCCTGAAGCCAGCGCCTCCCGCACCTGTTGCTTGGGGATGCCTTTGTAGTCGTTGTAGACGATGGCATACTCAATTAACTCTTCATTCTCGATCATGTGGGCGAACTCGTCCTTCGAGACGAAGAAGTAATCCACCCCGTGAGTTTCGTTCTCGCGGCGCGGGCGGGTGGTGGCCGTCACGACGAAGTGCATCGGCAGGTTGCGCCCCTTAAGGCCATGCAAGACGCTATCCTTGCCCACGCCCGACGGCCCGGAAATGACGATCAACAGAGGCTGGGGGTTATGAAGATTGAATTCAGAATCGGGCATGGCTTTATTGTACCAGACCGCGTATGAGGTAAAATAAGGTCATGCCACTTTATGATTACTTTTGCCTGGACTGCCAAAAACGCTTCGACGTCTTTATGACATACGCCGAATACGGCACGCGACCGGTGACCTGCTCCGCCTGTGGGAGCAAAAACGTCCGCCGACGGATTCCGCGCGTGCGCGTGGCGAAATCGGACGAGAGCCGCATGGACTCGCTTGCTGGTGATTTCTCCGACCCGTCTGCCCTGGCTGGTCTCGAAAACGACCCGCAGGCCATGGGACGCATGATGCGCAAAATGGGGAACGAAATGGGTGAGCAACTGCCGCCGGAGTTTAACGATGTGGTTGACCGTTTGGAGAAGGGTCAAAACCCGGAGGAGATCGAAAAGGAGATGCCGGATTTTGGGGGAGAAGAAATGGGGGACGAGTAAGAGAGTTGTTAATGAAAAGCGTGAGCGATAAGCTCACGCTTTTTTTATTCGATTTATAATTTTCTCTCTCAATTCTTGTTGCACTTCTTCCCATACCCTCCCCGCATCCACCACCGCCCAACGCCCCGGATCCTGCTTTACCATCTCCAAATACCCAGCTCTTACGCGGCGATGGAAGTCCAGCTGGTAGGCGTCCAGCCGGTTCCATTCGCCGCCTTTGGCCCGGCGCTGGGCGCCGCGCTCGAGACCAATCTCCACATCCACGTCTAAAAGAACCGTCAAATCCGGGACCAGCCCGCCGGTGGCATACTTGACCAACGCGCGCACCTGCTCCAAATCCTGCTGGTGGCCGTAGCCCTGGTAGGCGATGGTTGAATCGGCGTAACGGTCGGAGAGCACAATCTCGCCCAGCGCCAGGCGCGGCCGGACGACCTGCTCGACGAACTGGGCGCGCGCCGCCTGGTAGAGCAGCGTCTCGGTGCGCGGGTGCATCTCGGTGTTCTTTAGGCTGTGGAGCACCTCACGGACTTGCTCACCAATGGAAGTTCCGCCCGGTTCACGCGTGGGGAAAACGGTGTAGCCCTTCTCGCGCAGGGTTTCCACGAGATTGGGGATGTGGGAGGTCTTGCCGGAGCCTTCGGGGCCTTCAAGAGTGATGAACATAGTTGATCAGGGATCAGGCATCCAGGAATCAGGAAAACCTGATTCCTGATTGCCTGATTGCCTACTCCCTAAAAATCCTCACATGCCTTCTGGGTTCTTTCCCATACGAATGCGAAACCAGCTCCGCATCCCGCGCCAATTCGTGTTGGAG
>JAPLGV010000014.1 GCA_026389975.1 Chloroflexota bacterium | reverse complement strand
TGAATGACGCCTACGACGTGCGCATGAAGGAATACCGGCTCAAACGGCTTCAAGCACGGCCGGGATTCACTTTTATCCGCGCTGATATTTCTGATCGCGCCCTTCTCGAGCCCCAATCATCAATCGCCAATCAACACTTCGATGCGGTTATCAACCTGGCAGCGCGTGCCGGGGTTCGGGCAAGTGTGGAGAACCCATGGGTTTTCTACGGGACCAACGCCACCGGAACCCTGAACTTGCTTGAACTTTGTAAACGGGAAGGCATTCCAAAGTTCATCCTGGCTTCAACCTCCAGCATCTATGGAGCGAATGCGCCCCTGCCAACCCCAGAGACCGCCGATAGTGACCATCCTCTGCAACCCTATGCAGCCAGCAAGAAAGCCGCCGAGGTGCTCTGCTACACTTACCATGTTTTGTATGGAATTAACGTCAGTGTGGTGCGCTATTTTACAGTTTATGGCCCGGCTGGCCGCCCGGATATGAGCATGTTCCGCTTCACCAGGTGGATCAGCGAGGGCGAGCCGCTGCACCTGTACGGCACTGGCGAGCAGTCACGCGGTTTCACCTACGTGGACGATATTGCACGCGGGACAATCGTTGCGCTCAAGCCGTTCGGTTATGAAATCATCAACCTGGGTGGACACGAAGTCATCAGCATGAATGCCTTGATCGCCATGCTCGAAGAAAAAATTGGTAGAAAAGCTCTCATCGAGCGCCATCCTCCCAACCCGGCAGACATGCTGACCAATTGGGCGAATGTGTCCAAAGCCAGAAACCTGCTCAGCTGGCAGCCTCAGGTGGGTTTGCAGGAGGGGATACAACAATTGATAGAGTGGTATCAACGCGAGCGTTCATGGGCAAAAGAGGTTTCAACGAAATGATGGTTTTTTATAATTTTGCTTCGATCAATTCGGGTTTCGCATAAGGTGTGAGGCACCTTTAATTCCAGCGGGCCCCATATGAGACAGATGCACGTCTTGTTTAAATCAATACGGGATCGGCCACGCAAGCCGAGGGGTTGTGGTGGGAGTATGTCAACACGGTTGACCACCCCTTCGGCTGACCCTTCGCTGCCCCTTCGCAAAGAACGGTCAGGGCTAAGGCTCAGGGTGGGCCAGGCGGCGCGGCGAAGGTGCTTCCTTCGACTTCTCTTCGTTTCGCTCAGGACAAGTGTGACGGCCAGCGATGGTTCGGCAAGCTCACCACAAGCATTTCTGGCCACACAGCCAGCCGGGAGGCGGAAAAGAGCGTAACTTTGCCTGATGGCATAGGGGGACGCGGAGGCCGGGTGTCGCTGCTTCCCATGTCCCCCTGTTCAGTCGCACGCCGGATGAACGTCAATCAAACCCTTTTGGACACGGAGAACACCCTGACCTAGCCTGGCGGGTCTTAAATTGGGTGCCGCGCGTGTTCTTCAAGGATCTGGTGCGTATCATGGTGGATGCGGATTTGGGACTGATTGGCCTCGAATCACCCAGTGGTGACGCCAGAATCATCGAGAAACAGCACGGGAACTGGCACCGCTGGGATAGCCAGGTAGTGAGTATGGATTGATCCTAGTGGAGACGGACGACGGAAGAAGA
>JAPLGV010000475.1 GCA_026389975.1 Chloroflexota bacterium | reverse complement strand
TTTTCCTGCATCGAAAAGCTCGAAAATAACGGGATTTTACTGCTTCTTGCATAAATGAGTCCATTGCAAAAAGGTCTTTAACACGAAGGACACGACGTACACAAAGGATAAGTGATAAAGGCTTTTCCTTCGTGCCTTTTCGTGACCTTTGTGTTTAGATGGTTTTTGCAGTAGAGTCATAAATACGTTAACTTTGAACGATCAAAATACAAGCAATTACAGAAATTTGGGTTCACATATTTGCGCAGTACCCTGTGGCTCAGATATTTACGTGGTAGTCCCGGTTCCAGCACGGGACGCAGTACTCTGTAGAAGCCCGGTTTGATTTTAAGGATGTGTAGCCGCTTTGAGCAGGGTTTGACCGATGACCCCCGCCCTGTTTGGATCATTTTCTTCCAGCAATATCACCACTGCCAGTGGCGCGCCCTGCCAGTCGGGCAGTGTCCCGCCCAGCGACCAGGAGAAGGTCTGATTTGCCTGGGTTACCTGTGCGTTCCATTGCCAGAAGGGCTGACCACTGATCATCAACGCCTGAGCGGTATCCGCCGCGCTGGCGGAGGCGAAGACCGTCACTGACTCGCTGAGTGCGGGCAGGATGACCCAGCCCTGCGTGGGGGTATCCACGGCCATTACCAGGCGCGGCGCGGGCCGCACCCCGTCACTGCTCAATGTGGCTGCCGCGAGCGCAATCTGCAACGGGCTGAGGCGTAATGCGCTTCCCGGTGTGGATGCGGCTGCCACTGGCAGACTCAATTCCGGCGTGACATAAAAACCCAGGGCGGTATACCATGCTTCCGCAATACTCTGCGACGGCCACAAGTTGTACCCGGCAGCCTGGAAGAACGGCTGCAAGGCGTCGCCGGGCGGATATTGACCCTGCGCAGCCCGGTCCAGGAGCGGGGAACCCGGGTCCTGGAGCAGGGTGGAGGCTTGCGTATCCAGCTGGTTCGGGTCAAAGGTTGGGTGCGAAGCCATTGCCAGGATTTCACCGCTGGCAGCGTTAATCAAGACGATTGCACCGGTGTGGTCTCCAAGCAGTTCATCTGCCTGGCGCTGCAACTCCAAATCCAGGCTCAGGCGCACGTTCAGGCCCGGTGGCGGCTGGCCGTAGACCAGGTGGTCCCACCAAATGCTGCTGGCGGGATTTCCTTGCAGGCCGCGCAGATAAAAGTCGAGAGAGGCTTCCAGCCCGGATTGCCCATAGATGGGATTCGTATAACCGGTCAGAGGAGCCAAAGCCGGATAGAGATATGTACGCAGATAATCTCCCGGCTCGCCTTCAGTGAGATTGATTGGTGTTTCGTGCCGGTCGAGCAGGCTGCCACGCTTGACGTAGCGGTCGGCAATGGAGCGACGGGCATTGTCGGTGCGTTCGAGAAGGTCTGGCCCGCGCCAGACGGTCCACCAGGCGTTCGTGGCAGCCAGGGCGAACAGGCCCAGACCGATCAACCCGGCCAGGATCAGGTAGGGCTGGGGTTTCGGGAGCGGTGCAGGTTCCTCTTCGGGTTGGCTGGAGATGAGAAAGAGGATGAGCAGCGCCAGGAAGGAAGTCAGCAGAGACGAGCCGCCGTAGGAGACAAAGGGCAGCGTCACTCCGGTCAGCGGCAGGAGGCGAATGTTACCACCAATGATAAGAATGGACTGTGCGCCGAGGTAAGCCGTCAGCCCGGCGGCCAGGATTCGGCGGAAGTTGTCGGGGGCGCGCATGGCGGTACGAATGCCGCGGGCAGCGAAAAAGCCAATCAGCGCCAGCAGGCCCAAGGTCCCGACCAGCCCCGTTTCCTCGGCAATGGCAGTAAAGACGAAGTCCGAAATTGCCACCGGCACCAGTCCGGGGCTGCCCAACCCGGGTCCGCGTCCGGAAGTCCCGCCGTTGGCAACTGCCATCAATGACTGGACAATCTGGAAGGAGCGCCCGGAGGGGTCGAGCCAGGGGTTGACCCAGGCGTCCACACGCAGGCGGACAACGTCGAAAAGAAAATATCCGGCTACGCCTGCAAATGCCAGCCCGACCAGGCTGATCGGCAGGATGCGCTTTTTGCCGGAGGCGACGAACAGGATGATGGTGTACAGAAAAATGAAAATGGAGGCGGTACCCAGGTCGCGCTGGACGAAGAGCAGTGACAAAGCTATGCCTATAACGACTGCCGTGGGGGCGAGTAGCGGTAGCGGGCGCAGACTCTGCGGCAGGCGGTCGGCCAGGTAGGCAGCCAGGTAGACGATGAACAGGAATTTAAGTGGCTCGGAGGGCTGGAGGTAGACCCCGCAGCAACCCAGCCAGAGACGCAAACCGTCACCGGTGGGGTTAGTGCCAAAGAAGAGCGTAAGGGCAGTGAGCAGCAGGCCGCTCGTCAGCCAGAGATATTTGTAGCGGCGCAGGAAACGCAGTTCAGGGGAGAGGCGCAGGCCGAGCAGAAAGACCAGTCCGCAAACCAGCAGCCAGGCGGTTTGGCGCAGACCGAAGCCGGGGACAAGCCGGTAGATGGTGAGAGTGCCCCAGCCGGCCAGCAGGGCGGCGATGGGGAGAATGTACGGGTCTGCGTCGGGCAGGCGGCGGCGGGACAGGAACTGTGCCAGGGTGAAGATAACCACCCAGACGACGAAGCCCAGCCAGTGACTCCAGCGATAGTCCACGGCCCAGGAGCGGGCGCGGGCGGCCGGTGCGAGGGTCAGGATGAGTGAGTAAAGAAAAAGAAAGACACCCGCCAGACGAAGCAGGCGGGATTGGGTTTGAACGGGGGATGCCGGAGCAAGGAAGCGTTTCATCAATCTGGTTGTAATCTACGAGGCAGGATCGCCTTTACATAAGGTATTTTTTTACCAGCAAATCCAGTTTCTGGCGTGTGGCGGGCGGGATGGCGGACGGGTGGGTGATGATGGCGGATGCCAGGGCGGAGTCGCAGGCGCAGGGGCGTTCCTCCGGCAGGGATGTCACCAACCGCCGGATGGCTGCTTGTGCTGCCCGCGTATTTTTGTTGAGCGTCTGTATGACCATTTCCACCGTCACCGGCGCTTCACTAACGTGCCAGACATCGTAGTCGGTAACATGGGCCATCACAGCGTAGCACATCTCGGCTTCGCGCGCCAGGAAGGCCTCCGGCGCGGCCGTCATGCCGACAATGGACATTCCCCAGGAGCGGTAGACGTTCGACTCTGCTTTGGTCGAGAAACGCGGCCCTTCGATGACGATGAATGCGCCGCCGTGATGGACCGTCGCGCCGGTTCCCATTACCGCGGTTTCCAATGCCGCTGACAGGTCCGGGCAGAACGGGTCGGCGACCCCGGCATGTGCCACCAATCCCTCACCGAAAAAGGTACGGGCGCGCCCTCTGGTATTATCGAAAATCTGATCGGGGATGACGATGTGACCGGGAGCATAATCCTCGCGCAACGAGCCGCAGGCGTTGATGCTGACAATACGTTCCGCACCGAGCGCTTTCAATGCGTAGATGTTGGCTCGATATGGAACCTCAGTCGGCATGATGTGGTGGCCAATGCCATGCCGGGCGAGGAAGGCGACGCGTTTGCCCTCCAGTGTCCCGACCACGATGGGTGCGGACGGCTTTCCAAAAGGCGTTTTGAGGTCGTGTTCGGTGGTGTCGGTCAACCCGGTCATGCTGTACAGGCCGGAGCCGCCGAGGATGGCAAGAGAGAGTTTTTCAGGCATGCAGGTACTCCGAAACAACATTTGCTCAAGCCGACCTCTTTGGCGGCTGTTCCTGCGATTGGGACGGCGCAGGGAGCGATTAGATTCTCTTTGTCGGTGGCATTGAAATGTCACCGACGAGGGAAATGACAAAACAAGTCTCGCCGCACTTGAATTCGTCGTCAGACATGACGACGGTTGGCATGGCGAGTTTTTCCTGGTTGAGCAGAGTGCCGTTGGTAGAATCCAGGTCTTCCAGCCACCACTGGTTATGATGAAAACTCAGCCGGGCGTGACGGGCGGAGATGGCCTCGTCATCCACCGGGCATTCACAGGCAGGGTCGCGGCCGATGGTCACTTCCGGCTGAACGAAATGCCGCGCCTGAGGGGCAGGTTCACCGCGGGCGATGGTCAGGCTGATGGGCGGGACTTTGCGGGATGCCAGGAGCGCCCCCTGCTGTTTTATGTCGCGCCACAGGCTAACGAAAGCCAAGCCCAGGAACGCATACAAGCTGACAGCCAGCAGGAATCGCAAGGCAAGGACAACCGGTCCGCTCATTTCTTTTCGGCTTTCTTCTTGTTATTGTTCTCGGTTTGGAGCAGAACAGCAGTCGGGCGGTCGGCGGAGATGGCTGATCTCGGCTCGGTCGTTACCCTTTCTGTACCCTGCCCGGTCGGCAGGTCCTGACCGAAAACAAGAGTCACACCGGCCAGGGAAATCACATCGCCGGGAACCAGAATAGACTTATTGGTGCGCTGCCCGTTGACAAATGTCCCGCCAGTGGAGTTCAAATCGAAGAGTGCGAAGTGGCCTTTGGCAACCCGTACCTGTGCATGGGCGCGCGAGACGCGCAGGTCGTCAATGACAACCTGGTTATCCAGACGGCGTCCGAGGTTAATGACCGGACGGTTGAGTGGAATAATTTTCGTCCCGCCCAGGATAAGGAAGGCATTCGGGGGAATAGGTTCGGCTGGGGCCTCGGCCTGGGATTTGGTTGGCATTCCCCGGGTCTCGGCGACGCTTTCGCTACTGAACGAGGCGATGATGTGGGTCTCGTCCTCGGCCATACCCGTGTCTGCGGCTGTAGTCACAGTTGTGTTCGTAAAAAAATGGAATCCCGCCTCGTCTCCGGCGATGTGGAGTGCTTCTGCCAATTGCTTGGCCAGGCGCGGCTCGGGTTGCCAGCGGACCAGCGTGGAAGGGTGGGCAATGATCACATACATGTCGGGAGCGAAGGTGGTCCCATCCTGCTCTTTGAGGCTGTTGTGCATGGCAGCGGCCAAATGCTGATAGACCCTGTCTTCGGCTTTATAACCGGGCAGGTATTTCAGCAAGTGGACTTCGAGCAGTGTTTGAAGACGAGATTCAATTTCGTCAAGCGTTGGCATATTGTGATTATTATAGAGGGGAGAGAGGGATTCCGCAAGCCTGGAGACTGCGCATCGATCATGCAAAGGCCCGGCTCTTCCATGCAGCCGGGCTTCAGAGTGTTGGTTCGGAGGAAAATCTTAAGATGTTGCTGCTTGTCCGCAGTTGGGACAGAACTTCTCATCATGTGTCAGCACGTAACCGCACTTGGGACAGGTTTTTGGTTGGGCCTTGCCGAGCGGCGCTCCGCAGGCTTCACAGGTCGAAGCACCGACCGGGTTGGCCGCCCCGCAGAATTCGCAAGTGACTCTGCTGAGACGTTCGGAGAGTTCATGGCTGGCTCCGGCTGTGCGGACGACATTGGCGACGACCTGCCAGATTTTTTCATTCAATTGCAGGCTGCTTACATCTTGTGCGATGTCATCCAGGCGGCTCAGCAGGTTTAAAGGATTAAGGAGGGCGGAAATTGCCGTCTGTCCCAGGCTGGCAGCCACACCCAGCCATTGCTGCTCGCCAACCTGCACCATGACGCCGTCTTCTATCTGTTGAAGGTTGACGCTCACCGCAGTCCTGCCGCCTGAACGTGAATACTGCGATGATGCAATCTGAACGGTCAGGTTACCGCTTTCACCAAGCAACTGGGTTTGTGTGTTGCCCTGGTTGAATTCGGCCATCAACGCCCGGGCAACATCGGTTGGGGTAATATTTCCGTGGAATACGCGTCTGTCCATAGATTTCGATTATAATCGTTTTGCCCAATAGGGCATGCTCCACTTCCATTTACGGAAATTTCTCTGACAAGTTGCGACGTATGCAAACCTGGATAAAAATAGGACTTTGGATTCTCTTGGTGCTTGGATTTGCCAGCCTGCTCTGGCTCGCTCCAGCCTGGAGCCCGGCGGCGGCTCAACAACCGACCGGAAACATCCCCACCGTGACCGGGACAGCTTCCGGCCCGTTCATCACGGTGACCGGCGCGGATGGTGCCAATGTCCGCGCCGGGCCAAATTCGTATGATTATGCTTTGATTGGTTACCTTGTGGTTGGGGAAACCGCCCCAGCCCTCGGACGGTCGCCAGCCGGAGAATGGATTGAGATCACCTATCTGGGCGTACCCGGCGGAGTGGGTTGGGTGTATGCACCGTATGTGTCTCTCTCGCCGGGTTTTCTCCCCATCCTCGAACCACC
>JAPLGV010000150.1 GCA_026389975.1 Chloroflexota bacterium | reverse complement strand
TTCCGCTTGGGATGCCAACGCTGCTTTCTGGGACGCGAGAATGGGGGAGGGGAATGATTTTGTCAATGTTCTCCTGTTGGCCGGCCCCGTCGCCCTCCTCGTTGGCCTTCCACGCCGCAGCGCAAGCACAACCATTCACCATTAACCATGCACTATTCCTTGTACTTCCACATCCCTTTCTGCGTCCACCGCTGCGCCTACTGCGACTTCAATACCTATGCCGGGCAGGAAGCACTTATCCCGGCTTACGTGGACGCCCTCTGCAACGAAATTCGCTGCGTGGCTGGTTCTGCACCGCAACGCCTGACGGTGCATACGATTTTCTTCGGCGGAGGGACCCCGTCGCTGCTTTCTCAAAAACAGTTCGAATCCATCCTGAAGGCGGCTCGTGACTCTTTCGACCTCGCCCCGGATGCCGAAATTTCCCTCGAAGCCAACCCCGGCACGGTCACGCTGGATTCCCTGCGGGACTTGCGCGGCCTCGGTTTTAACCGGTTCAGCCTGGGGGTCCAATCGGCGTACCCGGACGAACTCCGCCAACTGGAACGCATCCACGATTATTTTGACGTGATTGAGGCTGTGACCTGGGCCCGTCGCGCCGGGTTCGACAACCTGAACCTGGACCTGATCTTTGGCCTGCCGGAGCAGTCCCTGGACCGCTGGCAGGCTACCGTTAAATTGATCCTCGGCCTTCGCCCGGATCATCTCTCGCTCTACGCCCTGACGGTGGAGCATGGCACGCCCTTTGGCCGCTGGGCGCAGCGCGGACTGCTGTCCGTGCCCGATCCCGACGCGGCGGCGGACATGTACGAGTGGGCAGGGGAGGCGCTGGAAGCGGCGGGTTTTGAGCAATATGAGATTTCCAATTGGGCGAAGCCGGGCCGACAGTGCCGCCACAACCTGCAATACTGGCGGGGCCAGCCTTATCTCGGCTTCGGCGCGGGGGCGCATGGCTGTGCCAGCGGACTGCGTATATCCAATGTTTTGCGAATTAAGACCTATATCGAGCGCCTACGCCCTGATTACCCAATCCCTAATAACCTGATCCCTAATACCCCTTTTCCACTTTCCCCCGCAACCGCGAATCAAACCAAAATTTCTATGCGCGTCGAAATGCAGGAAACCATGCTGACCGGTCTGCGGCTGACGCGCGAGGGCGTATCCGCCGAAGATTTTGCAGACAGGTTCGGGGTCCAGATTCGGGATGTTTTTGGCAGGGGAATTGACGAACTTATCGACCTGTTATTACTCGAATGGGCGGGACCGGTCCTGCGTCTCACTAAACGCGGGCGTTTGCTCGGTAACCAGGTCTTTATGCGCTTTGTGGATTAGGCAAACGAGGGGCTGTCCCAAAAGGGGCAGTCCTAATTTTCCGGCTCACCACGCTAATTCCCAAAGAGCAGTTAGACACATCACAGCCATTCCCTGAGAATCCATTTTATGACTTGTAGTTCTGAAGAGAGGATAAATGACTTTGACGGTTGGGGGAACTTCTCTTATAATCAGACGGCTGGCATCAGTCTATCCTTCACGAGAGGTCCTCACATGAAAGAATACACTACCGAGTTCATCCGAAACATTGCCCTGGTCTCCCATGGTTCGGGCGGAAAGACCATGCTGGCTGAGGCCTTTTTGCACGCCACCGGAGCCATCACCCGGCTGGGAAAAATTGACGACGGTGCAACCACATCCGATTTCGAAGATGAAGAAATCCGCCGCAAACTTTCGCTCTCCACGAGCGTCATCCCGGTAGAGTACAAAGACCACAAGATCAACGTCCTGGATACGCCGGGTTACACCGACTTTATTGGCGAGGTCATCTCAGCCTTGCGCGTGGTTGATGGAGTCGTCATCCTGGTCGATTCCGTGGCCGGCCTGGAAGTGGGCACCGAAATCGCCTGGGGTTACTGCGACACGTTCAATCTGCCGCGCTTCCTGGTGGTTAACAAAATGGACCGTGACAACGCCGACTTCAAAAAGGCGCTGGAATCGGTCCAGGAATTTTCACCGATCCGCCTGATCCCCGTCCAGTTGCCATGGGGCGAAAGAGCGGCCTTCAAAGGTGTGATTGACCTGATCTCGATGAAGGCTTACGCCGGTGAAGGCAAGACCGCCGAAGAAATTCCCGCGGAGCTCAAACCGGCCGCTGAAGAAGCCCGCACCAAACTCATCGAAGCCGCCGCCGAAGGTGAAGACAGCCTGTTGGAAAAGTACCTGGAAAGCGGCGAACTGACCAATGAGGAACTGATGCGCGGCCTGAAAGCCGTCGTCCGTTCCGAAACATACATCCCGGTCTTCGTGGCTGCCGGTGGGCACGAGAAGGGCGTTCTGCCGTTGCTGGAGGCTGTCATTAACCTGTTCCCCTCCCCGAAGGAGATCAAGGAAGTGGTTGCCCAGGGCAAGGGTGGCGAAGAGAAACTCACCGCGGCCGATTCCGGTCCGCTGGCCCTCTATGTCTGGAAGACGACCGCCGATCCTTTCGTTGGCAAGTTGACCTACTTCCGGGTCTATTCCGGTTCACTCCAGGGCGATGCCCGCATCTGGAACCAGACCAAGGGCGCCGAAGAGCGCATGGCCGGTCTATCCATCATGCGCGGCAAAGATACAATGCCGATCAAAGTAGTACATAGCGGCGATATTGGCATTGTCGCCAAGTTAAGTGTCACGTCCACCGGCGACACACTGAGCGACAAAGGCCACCCGTTAACCCTGCCGGTGCCCAAGTATCCGAATGCGCTTTTCCGTGTGGCGATCAAACCCAAGACGCAGGCCGACGCGGCCAAGATCAGCCCCACGCTCACCCGTCTGAGCGAAGAAGACATGACTCTTTCCTGGTACCAGGAACATGCCACCGGTCAGACCATCCTGCAGGGGATGGGCGACCAGCATATTGACGTGGCCATCCGCCGCGCCGAAGGCAAGCTTCAGGTGGGTTTGACGACTGCCGAGCCGAAGGTTCCGTACCGGGAAGGCATCACCAAGAAAGCCGACGCCATGTACCGCCACAAGAAACAATCCGGCGGCTCAGGCCAGTTTGGCGAAGTTTCGCTGAGGATCGAGCCGTGCCCGGAAATGGACTTTGATTTTACCGACGAACTGGTCGGTATGAACCTTTCGAAATCATACCTGCCGGCCATTGAAAAAGGCATCCATGCGTCCTTGCAGGCCGGTGTGATGGCGGGGTTCCCGTTGAGCAACGTGCGCGTCATTGTCTACGATGGCAAGGAACACCCGGTCGACTCCAAGCCGGTGGCTTTCGAAATCGCCGGGCGCGAGGCCTTCAAGTTGGCTGTCCGTGATGCCAGTCCGGTGCTGTTCGAGCCGATCATGAATGTCCGCATCGTCATCCCGGACGCCAACATGGGTGATGTGATGGGTGACCTGAACAGCCGTCGCGGACGTGTTCAAGGTACCGAATCCGAGCGTGGACGTACGGTGGTCGTGGCCCAGGTCCCGCAGGTGGAAATGCTGCGCTACACCACGCAGTTGCGCTCCATCACCGGCGGGCGCGGCGTCTTTACCATGGAATTCGACCGTTATGAAATTATCCCGAACCATCTGGCGCAGGAAATCATTGCTGCCCACCAGAAGGAACTGGAAAAAAGCAAGGCAGACGAATAGACCCGGAAGGGGCGGGGCTGGTCCCCGCTCCTTTTTATTATCCCTTCTTATTATCCCTTGACAAGCGCCGATTTTATCGTATAATATTTATCATATTACTCATAAAAATCCTGGAGAACTTTCATGTTTACCTGCATTTGTCGAAGGCGGGGATCGTAGCCGCCTCCTGAAAGCAATGACGACCTGGTCGTTGCTGTATAAGATTGAAAAATCAAAGAAGGACGGCGAGCGAGACCCCGCATGCGAAGTTTGTTCAACGCATGGCGCTCCGCGCCGTCCTTTTCGTTTTCTTCAATTTCCTCACGCATGCCCTTCTCCCAGTGGGAGAGAGGGAAAGAGAACCCAAAATGAAAATCGCAAATAATGTTACCGAACTGATTGGCAATACCCCGCTCGTACGTCTTAACCGGATCGCACACGGGGCAAAGGCCCAAATTGCCGCCAAACTGGAGTTTTATAGCCCCGCCCACAGTGTCAAGGACCGTATCGGCGCGGCCATGATTGATGCCGCCGAAAAAGCCGGCATAATCAAACCAAACACGGTCATCCTCGAACCCACCAGCGGCAACACCGGGATCGCCCTGGCAATGGTCTGCGCCGCGCGTGGCTACAAGTGCGTCCTGACTATGCCGGAGACGATGAGCAAAGAGCGCCGGATGCTGCTGCGTGCCTACGGCGCGGAACTGGTCCTGACGCCCGGCTCGGAAGGCATGGTTGGAGCCATCCGGAAAGCCGAGGAAATGGCCGCAGCCGACTCGCATTATTTCATCCCCCAGCAGTTCAAGAACCCGGCCAACCCGGAAATCCACCGCAAGACGACCGCCGAGGAAATCTGGCGTGACACGGACGGGAAGCTGGATTTCCTCGTGGCGGGCGTTGGGACTGGCGGTACCATTACCGGCCTCGGCGAAGTGATCAAGAGTCGCAAGCCATCCTTTAAGGTGGTGGCAGTCGAGCCGGATGGTTCCCCGGTCCTTTCCGGCGGTCAGAAAGGTCCGCACAAGATTCAGGGTCTCGGCGCAGGCTTCATCCCGGACGTGCTGAATGTCAAAATCTATGACGAAATCATCCGCGTGAAGGATGAGGATGCCATGGAGACAGCCCGTCGCATGGCGCGTGAAGAAGGCCTGCTGGTGGGGATCTCCTCCGGTGCTGCGACCTGGGCCGCCTTGCAGGTGGCGAACCGACCCGAAAATGCCGGTAAACTGATCGTGGTCATCATTCCAGACTTCGGCGAACGCTACCTGTCCACGCCGCTGTTTGCTGACCTGGTTGATTAAAGGAGCGAAAATGGAAGTAGAACAAATCTCTCCTGCGGCTCTTACTCCAACGGCCCGTCATGAAAAGCGCGGACTGTTTCGCACCCTGCGCCGGGATATCGCAGCCGTCTTCGAACGCGACCCGGCTGCGCGCAGTGTACTGGAAGTGTTGTTGCTGTATCCGGGCTTGCACGCCATCTGGGGGCACCGCCTCTCCCATTGGCTGTGGACGCGCAGGCTCAAACTGCTTGGGCGCTGGGTCTCGCAAGTGACCCGCAACCTGACCGGCATCGAAATCCATCCGGGTGCGATCATCGGCCCCGGCTTTTTCATTGACCATGGCATGGGCGTGGTCATTGGCGAGACCGCCGAAGTTGGCGAGGATGTCACCCTTTTCCACGGTGTGACGTTGGGCGGCACCAGTCTGAACAAAGGGAAACGCCATCCCACGCTCGGTGACCGGGTGGTGGTCGGCGCGGGAGCCAAAGTGCTGGGCGCCATCACGATCGGCGAGGATACTCGCATCGGCGCGTGCCGGGACAGGTTGTAAAACGCTCCCAGCTGCACCATGCCGGCGATGCGCCCGATCTGAACCATACTGCCATGCCGGATATCGTCGGCGTGACACTAAAACAACTGCTCGAGCGGGTGGATTCGTTGGAGAACCGGGTGGACGGGTTTCCGGCCCCGTCCCGGGCGGATAGTCGAGAGATCCAGAAGCCGTATATCCACGCGCCCGAAGGTGAAACCTGGGAGGGCCAGGATTTTTCGATATAGGCCCGTTAAGTCTGACAAGTCCAACCTGCCAGACCTTTTACAGGGTACTGCGTAAATGTTGAACTCGAATCGTCGTTTTTTTCTTTGCTCTTGGCCGATTCAGTTCGGAAATTTATGCAAGAAGCAGTAGACTTGTAAAACTTGTTAGACTTTTACGACCTGTTGGACTACAGGGTACTGCGTAAAAATCTGAACCACAGAGTACTGCGCAAATATGTGAACCCAAATTGCTGTAATTGCTTGTATTTTGATCGTTCAAAGTTCACTTGTTTATGCAAGAAGCAGTAAAATTTCATGAATTGCGAGCAATTCGATAATAGCATGTTCACATATTTATGTAAGAAGCAGTAAAATAAGGACATGCCCACCCTGAAAATCCCCACTCCTCTGCGTTCTTACATCAACGGACAGACCGAGGTGCCTGTCAGCGGTACAACCGTGGAGCAGGCCATGCAAAGCCTGATGACGGAGTTTCCGGCCCTGCGCACGCACCTTACCAACAGTGCCGGACAACTACGACCATTTGTTAATCTATTTCTGGGCGAGGATAATATCAAAGATTTGAAGGGGTTGGACACACCGCTCGGCCCGGATGATATTCTGCGCCTGGTCCCATCCGTGGCGGGTGGATGATTGATAGCAGCCTTGCGAAGGTTTTAAACCTTCGCAAGGGGTTTCGAGGAAACATGCTTCCCGAACTTTCCCGCGAAGAAATCCTGCGCTATTCCCGCCATCTGCTTATCCCAGAAGTGGGGCTGGACGGGCAGCGCAAGCTCAAGGCCTCGTCGGCGCTCATCATCGGCACCGGCGGGCTTGGCTCCCCGGTGGCGCTCTATCTGGCCGCGGCCGGCGTTGGCCACATCGGGCTGGTGGATTACGATGTGGTGGACGAGTCCAATCTACAGCGTCAGATCGTCCACGGGACCGGGATGGTAGGCAGGCTCAAGGTCGACTCCGCCCGCACCCGCCTGCTGGACCTGAATCCTGCCATTCAGGTGGACGCCTTCAACGAGCCCTTCACGTCGGCCAACGCCATGCGGATAGCCGAGCCTTTTGATGTCATCATTGACGGCACAGACAACTTCCCGACCCGTTACCTGATCAACGACCTGTGCGTGCTGACCGGCAAGCCGAACGTTTATGGGGCGATTTACCGTTTTGAGGGGCAGGCCAGCGTTTTTTATGCCAGGGAAGGCCCCTGTTACCGTTGCCTGTTTCCGGAACCGCCTCCGCCGGGACTGGTGCCCTCCTGCGCCGACGCGGGCGTGCTGGGCATCCTGCCAGGGACTATCGGCACGATCCAGGCTACCGAAGCGATCAAGTTCCTGCTCGGGATAGGCTCATCGCTGGCCGGGCGGCTGCTGCTCTATAATGCCCTGGATATGTCGTTCGAGTACGTCAAACTGAAAAAGAACCCGAACTGCAAAGTCTGCGGTCCGCACCCGGAGATCGCCGGATTGGTGGATTATTTTGAGTTCTGCGGCGTACCCAGCCTCGATCACGCGGAAGGTTCTCTGGGTTCAGGTTGGGAACTCACCGCTCGTCAATTGGCCAAAAAACTCAAGCGTGGCGACAAAATCCGTCTGATAGACGTGCGCGAGCCGCACGAACTGGCGATCTCGTGTCTCGAGGGAGCGCAGAACATCCCGCTCGGTGAACTGGCGGCGCACTTGGAGGAGCTGGACTCGGCGCAGGAGATCGTGTTATTTTGTAAATCCGGGACCCGCTCGGCGCGTGCACTGGAAATCCTGATGAGCGCGGGGTTTCGAAAAGTGAAGAATTTACGGGGGGGTATTAATGCCTGGGCGCGGGAAGTGGACAGAAGTTTGCCGGTGTATTAGATAATCAAAGCGTCGCGACCGCGCCGCCCATTCCATATAGGTAAAATTACCCCATGTCAAAATTGACTCTTCTGGCTGTATTAGCCCACCCCGACGACGAATCCTTCGGTATGGGTGGCACCTTGGCGCTGTACGCCTCGCGCGGTGTGGATGTGCATCTGGTTTGTGCCACGCGCGGGGAGGTCGGGGGAGTAGCCCCGCAGTTGCTGGAGGGATTTGAATCCATCGCCAAGCTGCGCGAGTCCGAACTGCGCTGCGCGGCGGGGGTTTTAGGGCTGACCAGTGTCCACTTTCTGGGCTACCGTGACTCGGGCATGCCCGGTTCGTTGGATAACACCCACCCGCAGGCGCTAGCCGCCCAGCCGTTGGACGAAGTGGCCGCGAAGGTGGTCCGCTATATTC
>JAPLGV010000096.1:589-3231 GCA_026389975.1 Chloroflexota bacterium | reverse complement strand
CCCGGAACACTGGCCGGAAGAACGCTGGCCGGATGATATCCGCCTGATGCGGGAAGCCGGGCTGACGGTCGTCCGGATGGCCGAGTTTGCCTGGTCTACCATGGAAACCGGAGCGGGCAAATTCAACTTTGACTGGCTCGAGCGGGCCATTGACCTGCTGGCTACTGCGGGTATTAAAACAGTCCTGGGCACACCGACTGCTGCCCCGCCCGCCTGGCTGGTGCAGAAATATCCTGACCTGTTGGCCGTGGATGAAAGCGGCCGCCATGTCCAGTTCGGCAACCGCTGCCATTATTGTGTCAATTCGCCGGAGTTCAACGCTGCTACGCAGAGCATCGTCAAAGCAATGGCGCAGCGCTTCGGGGACAATCCGCACGTCATCGGTTGGCAGATTGATAACGAATACAACCGCGTCTGCTATTGCGAGCGCTGCCAGAGTCTCTTCCGACAGTATCTACAAGAAAAATTTGCCTCGCTGGAAGCCCTCAACGAACACTGGTCCACCAGTTACTGGAGCCAGGCTTATTCGGCCTGGGAGCAGATCCCGATTCCAAACGGTTACCACAACCCGGGCTTGATGCTGGAATTCAAGCATTTCATCTCCGAAAATTACCGCAAGTTCCAGCGGTTGCAATTGGATGCCCTGCACCCGCACCTGAAACCGGGTGTCTGGACGACGCATAATTTCATGGGCTGGTACGACGGGTTTGACCATTACACTATGGCCAAAGACCTGGACATGGCTTCGTGGGACTGGTACGTTGGCAGTGGCCATCACGACTATCTCCAATCCGGCGCAATCCATGACCTGACGCGCGGCTTCAAATGCCGCAACTTCTGGCTCATGGAGACCCAGCCTGGTAATGTCAACTGGTCGCCGCTCAATAATGTGCTGGACAAGGGCGAAGCGCGCGCCATGGCTTGGCACGCGGTGGCGCATGGGGCCGAGGCTGTGCTTTACTGGCAGTGGCGTTCAGCCCTGGGTGGCCAGGAGCAATATCACGGCACGCTCGTTGACCAATCCGGCCAGCCGCGGCCTTTTTATGAGGAAGCGCAGCAGGTGGGGCAGGAGTTCAAAGCCGTATCTGACCTGCTGGTCGGTTCAGACGTCAAAGCCCGTGTGGCCATGCTCAACTGCTACGGCAGCCGCTGGTCAATTGGCTGGCAGCGCCATAATAACGATTTCGATTATGTGGCCCACTTCAACCATTACTACCGCTCATTGGCCGTTCGTAATATGAATGTAGATGTCATTTCTGCCGATGAACCGCTGGATGGCTACAAACTTGTTGTCGCTCCTGCCCTGTTGATCCTGAATGAAAAACGGGTGACGCAGTTGAAGGAATTCGTCAAAAACGGTGGAACCTTGATTCTGACCCTGCGCAGTGGCATGAAAGACGAATTCAACGCGCTACTTCCTTCCCGCCAGCCTGGTGCGCTGGCCGAACTGGCCGGCTTGGAAGTGGAGGAGTATTACGCCCTGCTGGATCCCATCCCGGTAAAGGGGAATTTGTTCAAAGGCACTACCAGGTTGTGGGCGGAGCGGCTCAGGCTTCTGGATATAAACCTGACCATCCCGGTTGCGCGCTATGGCGCCTCCAACGGCTGGCTGGACGACCAGGTTGCGGTAGCTGTCCATCCGTATGGGAAAGGGATGGTGTATTACGTTGGAGCCTACCTTGACGATGCCTCACAGCAGGTATTGATGGATCACATCCTGGCCACCACTGGAATCCGATCCATCCAAACCCCCAATGGCGTCGAGATTCGTACACGGGTAAAAACCGATGGTGGAGAGATTTACTTCGTCATCAATCACAGCCATAAAGAACAAATATTGCACCTGCCCTGGGCTGGATGTGAACACCTAAGCCAACAAGAGATAAAAGGGGAGATCAGACTTCCGCCTTTTGGCGTTGCAATCCTGACGAAGAAGGCAGGTGATAAACCGGCATAATCAGGTCACTTGATCCTGGCACAGGATTATCGCAATCGCTCCAGGAAAATCAGCGGAGACCAACTCATATATTGGTCTCCGCTTTCAGATTGTGCCTGTTGTACCGGCGGGACACTCCCCGCTCCACTCGGGACAATCCCTATATCGCATGATCACTAAACATGTATTGGGCTTGGGCGCGCTTGCCACGCGTTGGATCGTAATCTGGGCGGAGCCCCCTTAGTATCCTTCCAGTTCAGACAATCAATTTTCAGGTTTCCCTACGTCAGTGCGTGTCAGCGTCATCTGGCCCGATTCTCCATTATCATTCGTCCAGGTGACATCCAGGGTGTCGCCATTGAAAGATACTGTCTGCATGGTGATACAGGGCTTTGCCGGGGGACAGTATTTCCAGGTCAATACGCCGTTCTCATAGGAAGACGAAACAAGCGAATTCTGGCTATGGGATGCAAACATATAATAGGTCGTGTAAACCACATACCCATCATCCTGGGCCTGGATGGTCGTGACGTTATTAGCATTGTCCTCCCAGAACCCTACCATGGTAGCCGGGGTTGGGGTGGCCGAACTGCATGCCACTGCCATCAAAAGCATAAATGTTATTAAGAAAAGGGTAAACTTCTGACAGATATTCACGGTCATTCTCCATTTGCAGGTTGAAAAACTTGAAATCAACCAACTCTGA
>JAPLGV010000096.1:0-543 GCA_026389975.1 Chloroflexota bacterium | reverse complement strand
TCTGATCCTACCGAAATGAATCAACTATTCCCCCTTCCGATTAACTTTTCAGAGCGTGTCAGAGTCATCTGGCCCGATTCCCCATTATCATTCGTCCAGGTGACATCCAGGGTGTCGCCGTTGAACGATACAGTCTGCATGGTGATACAGGGTTTTGCCGGGGGACAGTACTTCCAGGTCAGTACGCCATTCTCATAAGAAGAAGAAACCAGCGCGTTCTGGCTACTAGATGCTAATGTGTAATAGTTCGTGACAGCCACATACTGGTCATTCTGGTACTCGATTTCCGTGACATTATTAGCATTGTCCTCCCAGTACCCTGCCATGGTGGCCGGGGCCGGGGTGGCTGAACTGCAGGCAACCGCCATCACAAGAATGGCGCCCATCAAGACATACCCAAACTTCTGGCAGGAGCTCATATTTTTTCTCCTCTTAAATAATTATTTAATTGGAATAAAAAAAGTATAGCACAAAAACCTGAGATATGTCCAATCTTTTGAGTAATTTGTATTTTTTTATACGGCAGTACGCCCAAAGGATGCT
>JAPLGV010000302.1 GCA_026389975.1 Chloroflexota bacterium | reverse complement strand
CGGGCGACGGTCAACGTGGGGCGAGCATAAAAATTGGGAGGAAGGATATTCACCACAGAGAACACACACATGCCCCGGACGCAGGTGCCGGGGGAGAGTACGGAGAAAATTATGAAAAAGAACCGTTAACGAGTCGGCGGATGCCGTAACGCAGTACCTTGACATTGAAATTAATAATCAGACCTACTTTCTTCTCCGAGAGACGCAGATACGATAGAAGCTGCGCTTCGTGAATTGGGGCAATGCTGTCTACAGATTTAATCTCTACAATGACTTTGTCCTCTATCAGTACATCCAACCGGTAACCAGCATCCAGGTGAACGCTTTTATATACAATTGGAAGAGGCTTCTACTGCTCGACTTTTTAACCTCGTTCAATGAGTTCATAGGCCAGACACGCTTGATATGCTGATTCAAGCAGGCCGGGGCCAAGAGCACGGTGAACATAAATCGCTGCGCCAATGATGGCCTCTGTGATTTTATTCAACTCGTCTAACTCGCCCATTTTTCTCCCTCTCTGTGTACTCCGTGGTCTCTGTGGTGAAACACACATGTCGGCTATTTCGTGCGGTTCTTGGTCAACTCTTTCGTTCTTTTGTAGCGCGCGTCCCTTTGCAGCGACAACCGCAGACCTTCTTCCAGGGAAATGGATGGCTTATAATTCAATTTCTGGGCAGCCAGTGACAGGTCCGCGCAAAGACGCGAGACGCCGCCGGGGGTCTGGGTGCTGTAGACAATGTTCGTCTGGCTGCCGGTGACTTTCAGTACCAGGTCCGCCAGAGAACGGATGCTCGTCTCCGCCCCGGAACCGATGTTGATCACCAGCCCACTTATCGTCGGCGCAGTCGCGGCGGCGACCATGGCCGAGACCACATCGTCCACGTAGACGTAATCACGGGTCTGGTTACCGTCCCCATTGACGACCAGCGTCCCATTGCGCACAGCCTGGCGCAGGAAATAAGGCACGACCGGCGGGTTGGAGGCCGGCAGGTGCTGCCCGGGACCGTAAGCATTGAAGATGCGCAGGCAGACGGTCTCAATTCCCCACAGTCCTCCAATGGTGCGAACATAATATTCCGCTGCCAGTTTCGAGACCGCATACGGCGAACTCGGGCGGGGCGTCAGCCCCTCGGTCAGGGGTTGGATATCCTGGTTGCCATAGATGGCGCCGGAGGAAGCGAAGACAACGCGCTTGACACCCACATCCCGCATGGCCTCCATCAGGCTGACGGTCCCGCCCACGTTGACGGCATTATATTCGCGCGGGTACAGGATGGACTCCGGCACGGAGACACGTGCCGCCAGGTGGTAGACACAGTCCACTTCCTGGAGCAGGGTCCAGAGTTTGGGGCGGTCGTTCACGTCCCCGCGTGTGAAGTGTACATCCGGTGAAAGCGCCTGCGGGTCTCCGGTGGACAGGTCATCGAGGCCGCGCACTTGATGGCCCTCGCGAGCGAGCTGGTTTGCGATGGTCGAACCGAGGAATCCGGCTGCGCCGGTGATGAGGAAGTTCATGGCGGGGATTATAACGCGATTGCCGGGTCCGGAGGGCAAATGAGAAAAGTCACAGCCGCAGGTGCTGAAGATAACAGCATGAAGGGAAGAAAGGCATTAGCCCCGCGCGGGGTTCTGAATTACAATAAAAACCAGCAAACCCGATCACCCCTTTTGTAACCAAATGGAGCCAATCGCATGATCAAAATGCTCTCCGGTAACGAGGCTGTCGCCCGCGGGATGTGGGAGGCGGGCGTGGCGGTGGCATCCGCTTATCCCGGTACGCCCAGCACGGAAATCCTGGAAAACTACGCCCTCTTCCCGAATGTTTACGCCGAATGGGCGCCAAACGAAAAAGTGGCCGTTGATGTCGCCGTCGGGGCGGCTTATGCCGGACGCCGGGGGATGGCCGTCATGAAGCACGTTGGCCTGAACGTCGCGGCGGACTCTTTCATGTACGTTTCGATGACCGGCCTGGAGGCCGGGCTGGTTATCGTCACTGCCGACGACCCCGCCATGCACTCCAGCCAGAACGAACAGGATAACCGCACCTTTGCCAAGTTCGGGCGCGTCCCCTGCCTCGAGCCAAGCGACAGCCAGGAAGCCAAGGACATGGTCAGCGCCGCCTTCGAACTGAGCGAGCGCTTCGACACGCCGGTGCTGCTGCGGCTGACCACCCGCATGCCCCCGCAGCGGAGCCGAAACCCTTCCCGCGCAACCCTGCCAAGTACGTGATGGTGCCGGGCAATGCCGTCAAGCGCCACCCGGTCATCGAGCAGCGCATCCGTGACCTCGCCGCCTTCGCCGAGACCTTCCCCTGTAACCGCCTCGAGCCGGGCGGCCGTTCGCTGGGCATCATCACCTGTGGCGTGGCCTACCAGTACGCCAGAGAAGTCTTCCCGGAGGCGTCTATCCTGCGTCTCGGCATGACCTGGCCTCTGCCCGAAAAGATGATCCGCAAATTCGCGAAATCGGTGAAACGGCTAATCGTCATCGAGGAACTCGACCCCTTCCTCGAGGAGGCCGTGCGCCTGATGGGGATCGCCGTGGAGGGGAAAAGCATCTTCCCGATCACCGGCGAATTCGACCCGCGCGTGGTGCGGGAATCAGCCATCAGGTCCGGCCTGTTACCCGAATCCGCGCACGTCCCGCTGCCGGACCTGGAAACGGGCCCGCTACCCGGGCGCCCCCCGGTGCTCTGTCCCGGCTGTCCCCACCGCTCGACGTTCTACATCCTGAACAAACTCAAGGTCCCGGTCAATGGGGACATCGGCTGTTACACTCTGGCGCTGATCCCGCCGTTGAGCGCCATCCACACCTGCGGCTGCATGGGTGCCGGAATCGGCGTGGCGCATGGCGCGGCCAGGGCCGGTAGTCCCGAGCATCATGTGGCGGTCATCGGTGACTCGACGTTTTTCCACTCCGGAATCCCGGCGCTGGTCAACGTTGTCTACAACCGCAGCCCGGTGACAACCGTCATCCTGGACAACTGTATCACCGCCATGACCGGCCAACAGGAAAATCCCGGCACAGGCCGCACGCTCCTCAGACAGGAAACGGTCCGGGTAGAGCTCGAACCGCTGGTGCGCGCCCTGGGCATCCGGCACGTCAGGACCGTCCCCGGTTACGACGTGGACGCCATCGAGAAGGCGCTCAAGGAATACGTCAAACTGGACGAGCCTGCGGTGCTGATCGTGGTGGAACCCTGCGCGCTGCTGCCGGACGTGCGCAAGCGCTGGATGCCGCTGGAAGTTCTGGCGGACAAATGCAACGGCTGTACACTGTGTTTCCGCATCGGCTGTCCGGCCATCCTGAAGAACGAGGAACTGGACGAGAAAACTCAGCGGCCCAAGGCCCTGATTGACGCCGGTCTGTGCACCGGCTGTGAGGTCTGCGCCCAGATCTGTCCGCGTGAGGCGATCACGTTCAGGCCGGCTGAAATGGAAGGAGGCGCGTCATGAAAGAGACCATCAATTTCCTCCTCTGCGGCGTGGGCGGACAGGGCACCATCCTGGCGAGTGATGTACTGGTCAACGTTGGACTGGCGGCCGGATACCAGGCCAAACAGGCCGAAGTGCATGGCATGTCGCAGCGCGGCGGCAGTGTGACCAGTCACGTGCGCTGGGGGAAGGTTGTGTATTCCCCGCTCATCGGAGCGGGCGAGGTGGACGTGCTGCTGGCGTTCGAGAAACTGGAAGCGTTGCGCAACCTCAATTCCCTGCACCCTGAGGCGCTCGCACTCATCAATTCACACGCCATCAAGCCCCTGACGGTCATCTCCGGTGACCAGACCTACCCAAGCGATGAGGCTCTGCGCAAGGCCTTCGCCCAAGTCACCTCGCACGTCGAATATATCAACGGCGAAGAGATCGCCGGGTCGCTGGGAAATTTGCGCGTGGCGAACGTGGTCCTGCTGGGCGCACTCTCGGCCCTACTGAAACGCAGCGCCCTGTCCGATCCGGAACTCACGGTGGAGACCTGGCTGAAGGTCATCACGGAGCGCGTGCCTCCCAAATACATCGAACTCAACCGGATGGCCTTCCAGGCCGGGCGCGAGGCAGTGGGGAAGTGATCGAACCACAAAGGGCACAAAGTTCACAGAGAGATTCGAAAATTGTCGGACGGGCTCCTCGCGAAGCATCCCCGGGGGACACGCCCGTCTTTCGGCGGCGTGGGAGCCGCCTCTACAATATTAGGATGGATATAAATACAACGGAGGCCGTCTTTGCCCGGCCTCCGTTTTTTCATGGATTTGCTATTCACTGATTACTGATCAATGAAAACTGATCACTTCGCCTTTTTCGCATGCTCTCTTGCATACTCAGCGCCGCGCTTCAGGGCCTCAACGTTCTTGGGCAGCAGGTGCTTGTGGCGACCCGGCATGTGGGCCTTCAGGGCGGACTCGATGTCTTCCAGGGTCAGCACGGGCAGCAGAGCCAGCAGGGCGCCGGTGGCGACGATATTCGCCATGCGGCGGTCACCGGCTTCCTCGGCGATCTCGCTGCACGGGAGGGAGACCCAGGTGATGTCGCTGCGGGCCACGTCACGGTCCACCATCGAGGAATTGACGACCAACACGCCGCCCGGTTTGACCGTCGGCTCATATTTATCGAGCGACGGCAGGTTCATGACGATGACCGCGGGCGGGTTCTGCACCAGCGGCGAGCCGATCTCTTCGTCCGCGATGACGACGGTGCAGTTGGCCGTACCGCCGCGCATTTCCGGGCCATACGAGGGGATCCAGGTCACCTCTTTGCCGGTGTCCATGGCGGCATAAGAAAGCACCTGGCCGGCGAACATGACACCCTGTCCGCCGAAACCAGCCAGAAAAACTTCAGTTTGCATGATGATTCTCCGTTCCTCATGTCATTGCGAGCGTACTGCCCTGGCACCGCCCGCCAGGGCAGGTGTGCGAAGCAATCCCCTCTTCCAAGAGGAGACTGCTCACCTGCACTTGCAGCAGGTGCAAGTGTCGGAGGAAGAGCGCCGCCTCGCAGTGACACAGCAATTCTAGATTTTTAGCGCTCCCACAGACGGCGCAATCTTATAATCGCCGAGCGGGAAGGCAGGGATCATGTGCTCTTCCAGCCACGCCAGCGACTCGACCGGCGTCATGCCCCAGCCGGTGCTGCAGGTGGAGAGCAGTTCCACCATCGAGAAGCCCAGGCCGTGTACCTGCGTTTCGAACGCGAGACGGATCGCTTTCTTCGCCAGGCGGATGTTCTTCGGGTCGTGCAGACTGCGCCGGACAATGTAGCCGGCCCCATCCAACGTGGCCAGCATCTCGGACACACGGATGGGATAGCCCTGCGTCTCAACATCGCGGCCGTTGGGCGAGGAGGTCGTCTTCATGCCGGGCAGGGTGGTGGGGGCCATCTGACCGCCTGTCATGCCGTAGATGGCGTTGTTGATGAAGATGATGGTGATGTTCTCGCCACGCGCAGCGGCGTGGACGGTCTCCGCCATGCCGATCGAAGCCAGGTCGCCATCGCCCTGATAGGCGAAGACGACGCGGTCCGGCAGGACGCGCTTGATGCCGGTGGCCATCGCCGGGGCACGCCCGTGGGCGGCCTCGACGAAGTCAGTGTCAATATAATTGTAGGCGAACACCGCGCAGCCGACCGGCGCCACGCCGATGGCTTTATCCAGTATATTCATTTCTTCCAGCACTTCGGCCACCAAGCGGTGCGCCGTCCCGTGCGTGCAGCCGGGACAATAATGCGAAGGCATGTCCGTGAACCCTTTGGGGCGGGAGTAGACCAGATTCTCAGGATTAACGATAGTTGCAGCCATAATTACCTCTCATCTCACCGTGCCATCATCCGCAGATACCACAGGTCGGCGGGATCATCTTCCAGCTTGCCGGGGTCCTTGATCATTTCCTGGATCTCGTGGACGAATTCATCCGGGAAGGGCATCACGCCCCCCAGCCGCCCGTAGAAGCGTACCGGGATCCGGTTCCTGACCGCCGCCTGGACGTCCTTGAGCATCTGCCCGGTGTTCATCTCCACCACCAGGAAGGATTTGGCCCGCTTGCACAGTTCCTCAACCCGCTTGTAGGGATAAGGGTTGACGCTGATCGGGCGGAACAGCCCGACTTTGATGCCCAGCGCCCGGGCGGTGCGCACGGCCGAAAGCGCAATCCGGCCCGCGGTCCCAAAACCGATGACGATATATTCGGCATCCTCCAGGAAATATTCCTTGAAACGGATTTCGTTGGCCTGGGCTTCGCGCCAACGTCCGAGGATGCGCAGGTTGACTTTTTCCTCGGTCGGGACGTCGAGGTAGATCGAAGTCAGGATATGCCGCTTGCGTCCCTTCGCCCCGCTCACTGCCCAGCCGTATTCCTTCCGGACGACTGGCTGCATCTCCGGTAGCTGGACCGGTTCCATCATCTGCCCGATGGAACCGTCAATCAGGATGGTGCAGATGTTCAGGTATTTGTGGGCCAGTTCGAAAGCGACCGGCATCAAGTCCACGGCCTCCTGGATCGAGGCCGG
>JAPLGV010000438.1 GCA_026389975.1 Chloroflexota bacterium | reverse complement strand
GCGGAGGCCTCGCGTGGGACATATTTCAGCAGTTCGGCTCGCAGGCCGCGCTGACCGGTCAGGAAGGGAGTGAGCCAGTGTGAGAAATCGGTGCCAAAATGCCCACCCCGGAACAGGCCGAGAGTCATATCGGCGTGGTGGTTGATGATGGGGTCCAGAAGGGCCTGGATGTGACCGGGGGTCAGGTTCTTGAGATCAGCGTCCAAAAGAAGGAGTATTGGCGCGGTAGTGGCAGCCCAACCGCTGAAAATGGCCTGCCCCTTGCCGCTGTTCTTTTCAAGTTGGATCACCCGGAATCGCTGGTCCATCGAAGCTGCCTGCCGCAAAATTTCGACGGTTCTGTCTGACGAGCCATCGTCAACAAGAATGACCTCGTCGAGAATGGTGGTGGCATGTAATACCTCGAGAACACCGGCAACGTTTATCTCTTCGTTGTAGGTCGGGATGATGGCGGCTATAAGAGGCTTGTTTTGGTGGTTGTAAAGTGATGACATAGGTGTCTCTTCTCTCCACTCTGAGTATACCATCTGATAATGAAAAAAACATTAGACGAAAGTCAGGGGGCGCCGAATGGCAAATCCTGAAGCGGCCGACTTGATGAAGCGTTTCAGTATGTGCCCCGCCTGTGTTTTTGAGTATAATTCGTCCATTCCTTATCTCAACGGAGCCAGAATGACCCAGAAACCCACCGGCGCACAAATCCGCCAGACCTTTATTGATTTCTTTGTCGAGCACAACCATACCTTCGTCCCGTCCGCTTCGCTCGTGCCGGGTGGAGATGCTACACTTCTATTTACGAATGCAGGCATGGTTCAGTTTAAAGATGTTTTCCTCGGCACGGATAAACGTCCCTACACCCGCGCGGTCGACTCGCAGAAAGTCCTGCGCGTGGCGGGCAAGCACAACGACCTCGATGAAGTCGGCCGCGACGACTTCCACCACACCTTCTTCGAGATGCTCGGCAACTGGTCATTCGGCGATTATTATAAAAAAGAAGCCATCGCCTGGGCCTGGCAACTGCTGACCGATGTCTGGGGCCTGCCCAAAGACCGGTTTTACGGTACCTGTTTCAAGGACGACAAAGGCAATATTCCCACCGACGAGGAAGCCGCTGAGGCCTGGAAGCAGCAGCCCGGCTTCGACCCGTCGCATGTGCTGTTCTTCGGGCGCAAGGAAAACTTCTGGGAAATGGCCGAGACCGGTCCCTGCGGGCCGTGTTCGGAAATCCACTTCGACCGGGGCGAGGAATTTGACAACCTGGCCGGGAAACCGCACAAGTGCGGCGTAAACGGTGAGTGCCAGCGCTATCTCGAACTGTGGAACAACGTTTTCATCCAATACAACCGCGTTGACAAAGGCACACTCGAACCGCTGCCCGCCAAGCACGTGGACACCGGGATGGGCTTCGAGCGCATTGTCGCGGTCCTGCAGGGCGTGGACTCGAACTATAAGATCGACCTGTTCCAGGGCGCGCTGGAGGCGGTGCGTGCCCTGACCGGCGACACGCTCGAAAAAATGTACGCCAATTTCACTCCCTACCGCGTCATCGCGGACCACGCGCGCGCCGCGGCTTTCCTCATCGCGGACGGTGTCGTCCCCGGCAACGTAGGGCGCAATTACATCTGCCGCATGATCATCCGCCGGGCAGCCCGTTTCGGGACGAAACTCAATCTGCACGAACCCTTTCTGGCAAAGGTCGCCGAGGCGATTGTCACTGCTTATGGCGATTTCTACCCGGAACTGGTCAAGAGCCGGGAGACCATCCTCGACAACCTGACCCGCGAGGAGGTCCGCTTCGCGCGCACGGTCGAATCCGGCACGGCCTATTTGCAGGGTATGTTGGACGAGTTGCAGAAGTCGGGTGGCAAGACACTGGATGGTCGTAAGGCCTTCGATTTGTATGCCACCTACGGCCTGCCGCTGGAGATCGCGCGTGATATTGCCCGCGAGCAGGGCTTGGATGTGGATGAAGCCGGTTTCCGCATCGCGATGGACGAGCACCGTCTCGCCTCGGGCGGCGGGAAGGCCATGGGAAAGATGGGCGGCGAGGATGCCGAGTTCTACACCGGGATTATGAAGGGACTCCAGAAAGCGGGCAAACTGGGCAAGGATGGGGTGGCGTATAACCCATATGAATGGATGCAGGTTGAGGGCGAGGTGCTGGCACTGGCCGCGGATGGACAGTACCTCACCAAAGCCGGAGCCGGGGACCGGGTCGAAGTTCTGTTGCCAAAGACCGGGTTCTACGTCGAATCCGGCGGCCAGGTTTCAGATACCGGTGTGATTAGCGCCAAAGATGGTTCCTGGGAGATCGAAGTGACTGAGATGCGCAAGCCCTCGGCAGGCGCGATCGTCCATGTGGGCGAAGTGGTCTCCGGGCATCCAAAGGTCGGCGACGTGGCAACCGCCACGGTGGACGCGGCCCGCCGTCACGACATCCGCCGCAACCACACCGCCACGCACCTCCTGCATGCCGCCCTTCATCAGGTGCTCGGCGAAAATGTCCGCCAGGCCGGGTCGTCGGTGACCCCCGACCGCTTCCGCTTCGACTTCAACCACCCCGAAGCGATGACGCCCGAGCAGGTGGAACGGGTCGAGAAACTAGTCAATGAGGCCGTTGCGGCGGACTATCCGGTGAAGCCGGTGAGCAAATCCCGTGAGCAGGCGGTGGCCGAGGGGGCGATGGCGCTCTTCGGTGAGAAATACGGCGATACGGTGCGGACCATTACCATCGGTGACCCCTTCGCCTCCGCTCAGGGCAAGCCATATTCCTACGAACTATGCGGCGGCACGCACCTCGAGCGGACCTCGGATGTGGGTGCGTTCCTCATCGTTTCCGAGAGTTCCGCCGCCGCGGGTGTGCGCCGCATCGAGGCTGTGACCGGGCGCGGGGCGTACGAACTGATTGCGAAACGCTTCAAGATGCTCAAACAGGCTGCCGGTGCACTGAAATCCGCCGTGGACGAGGTGCCGCAGAAGGCCGAACTGGTGCAGGACGAACTGTCCG
>JAPLGV010000391.1 GCA_026389975.1 Chloroflexota bacterium | reverse complement strand
TTAACTAAAAATGATAATAAAGCAATAAAACAATTGGTATTAGAGATTCAAAGATCTAATGGCCAATAACCATTTTTATGTTCATGGCTTTTTACTAAATGGCTCAATCCCCAATTCCTCCAGATGTGCCTCGTTGACAGATTACAGAGTACTGTCTGCACCCCCACCCCTGGGGGAGGCGCTGCCTCCCGCCTTCTGTCTCTTGCTCTCTGCTTTCCGCCTTCTGCCCCCTGCCTTCTGCTTTTTGCCTTCCGCTTATCCTTCGTGTTCCTTCGTGGAGAATCTTTTCTTCCGCTCTTTGTCCTTTACCAAAAAAATATTCCCTTCGCGTTCTTCGCTTCTTCGCGGTGAATCTTTTCTTTTGCCTCCGTCCTCCTCCCCTGAACAACAGGTATAATTACCATAATGTCCGAGACCCCTGCCATCCCCCGACGAATCGCCATCGCCACGCATCCCTCCATGCCCGAGGCCGTGCCCGCCGCCACCGCCATTGCTGAATATCTGCAAGGCCGCCGCGTGACCGCCGTCCACGGCTTGCTGGATGATGCTTCCCTGCGCAAGCGCCTCAAAAACGGCGACTTCGACCTGTTTATAGCCGTCGGCGGGGATGGGACGGTGCTCCGTTCGGCCCACCTGTGCGCCCCGGTCGGCATCCCCATCCTGGGAGTCAACCTGGGACGGCTGGGGTTCCTCATCCAAATCGGACGCGAGCAATGGCAGGTGGCTTGCGACAATTTATTGAAAGGCGAGTTCTGGATTGAAAACCGCATGATGATCCGCGCCGAGCATAAGCGCTCCGCAGAATCGCTGGGGAACTGGCACGCCCTCAACGAGGTGGTGGTCAGCCGCGGCGCATCCGTCCATCCGGTGCATCTCTCCGCCAGCGTGGACGGGATGCTGCTGACCAACTACGTGGCCGATGGCCTGATCGCCTCCACGCCCACCGGTTCCACCGCCTACGCCCTGGCCGCCGGAGGGCCGATCCTGCCCCCGGAACTGCGCAATATCCTCCTGGTCCCGATTGCCCCGCACCTGTCCGTGGACCGGGCTGTCGTTCTTTCCGAAGGAGCCTCCGTCAGCATCACCCTGCTGGATGGCAGCGAGGCTGTCTTAAGCGTGGACGGTCAGATCCCGATCGGTCTGGCCGATAACGATCAGGTGGAAGTCCGCGCCGGGGATTATGCCGCCCGATTCGTGCGCTTCGGAGACCCCGGCTACTTCTACCGTAACCTGACCGGTCACATGAACCAGAATCCTGCGATTGGGTTGCCCCGATGATTGATACCTCTGCTCCCACTTATTGCGCCAACCACCCCGGCGTGGAGACATCTTTGCGCTGTAATAAATGCGGGAAACCGATTTGCGCCAGGTGCGCTGTCCGCACGCCCACCGGCTACCGCTGCAAGGAATGCGTGCGCGGCCAGCAGAAAATCTTCGAAACTGCCGAATGGTACGATTACGCCCTGGGGTTTATCACCGCCGGGATTCTTTCTTTCCTGGCCAGCCTGCTGGTTGGCCTGATCAGCCGCATAGCCGGTATTTTCGCCTGGTTCATCATTGCCTTTGCCGCGCCTACGGTTGGAATGATGATTGCCGAAGCGGTGCGCTTTGTCACGCGCAGACAGCGCTCCCGGCCGCTCTTCATCACGGTCGCCGTGGCAGTCGTGCTGGGCGCGCTTCCGGCCATCATTCTAAACCTGATTGCCTTCAGTCTTTTCGGTCTTATCTTCCAGGCCATTTTTTTATTCGTTGCCACGCCGATTATCTACACCCGCCTGTCTGGCATTCAGTTGACGAGATAACATGCTGACCGAACTCCGCATCCAAAACTTTGCCATCATTGACCACCTCGAGCTGGACTTTGGGCCGGGGCTGGTCGTCTTCACCGGCGAGACCGGCGCGGGCAAGACCATCATCATGGACGCCCTGGACATGCTCCTCGGCGGACGCGCCGATGCCACCGCTATCCGCAGTGACGCGGACCTGGCGCGTGTGGAGGGCACCTTCAAGTTATCCGGCCCGGAAAGAGTCGCCGCACACGAAATCCTGAAACGCGAGGATTTGCTCGACGAACAGAACTACGTCACCCTGACGCGTGAAGTCCGCCGTGAGGGACGCAGCCTGGCCCGCATCAATGGCCGGACCATCAGCCTGTCGCTGTTGAAAGAACTGGGCGAAGTGCTGGTGGACATCCACGGCCAGTCTGAACATCTCTCGTTGCTCAACATCCACGCCCACCTCGGTCTGCTCGACCGTTACGCCAACGTTGAGTCCTTGCTGGCAGCCTACCGCAAAACCTACCAGAACTTGCTCGGCATCCGCCACGAACTGGAGGGGCTGC
>JAPLGV010000482.1 GCA_026389975.1 Chloroflexota bacterium | reverse complement strand
TCCACCGCCCACGCCCACCCCCACGCCGGGATTTACAGTCACTTACCTGCAGATATATTCCTGTCCGGGAATATATGCCTTCAAGTTCCAGCTCACCAACACCGGCAGTGTGACCTGGCAATCTTACAAGGTAGACGTCACTGATTCGAATACGGCCCAAACAAAAACGTATACAAGCGACTCCTTCATCGATTACACGGTCTGTGGACCTCCTACGAATCAATTACTGGACCTGGAGCCCGGCGAGTCGGGTGTTACAGGGAATTGGTTCCCCGCTCTTTTCGACTATGACCCTGCTGGTCACAACATAACAGCCACCTTCACGCTCTATGCGCAAAATGGCCTGACCGGGCAATCTACAACCAGGACTATCTCATTCACCCCATAACCCCGACGGGGCGGCCGCAAAGCCGCCCCGCTCTTTTTCTCCTTGACGCTTTCTCCCTTTCCCCGTAAGATAAGCCAAAGATAGAACATTCATTCACCACGAAGGACACACCGGAACACGAAGGTTTTCCTTTGTGACTCTTTGTGTCCTTAGTGGGGAATCTCAGGAGTAAACATGGAACTCGGCCTCGTTCGCAAAATTGACATTGACCAGGAAATGCAGCAGGCGTACCTCGACTATGCCATGAGTGTCATCGTGGCACGTGCTCTGCCGGATGCGCGCGACGGCCTCAAGCCGGTCCAGCGCCGCATCCTGTATGCCATGTACGATATGGGCATCCGCCTCGACAGCCCCTACCGCAAGTCGGCCCGCATCGTCGGCGAGGTGCTCGGCAAATACCACCCGCACGGCGACCAGTCCGTCTATGAAGCCATGGCGCGCATGGCCCAGGACTTCTCCATGCGTACCCTGCTGGTGGATGGACAGGGCAATTTCGGTTCGGTGGACGGCGACCCGCCGGCAGCCATGCGCTACACCGAAGCCCGTCTCGCCGCTCCGGCTCTGGACCTGTTGGCCGACATCGGCAAAAATACGGTTGACTACACTGACAACTTCGATGGCACACTTACCGAGCCGACCGTGCTCCCCTCCGCCATCCCGAACCTGCTGGCAAACGGGGCCACCGGTATTGCCGTCGGTATGGCCACCAACATCCCGCCCCACAACCTGTCCGAGATCGTGGACGCCTGCGTCTACATGCTCGGAAAATGGGAAAAACTCGACGATGTTAACGTGGAAGATTTGATGGAGTTTGTCGAAGGCCCGGATTTCCCCACCGGCGGCATCATCATCGAGCAGAAGGGCGAGGAAGGCATCGAAGCTGCCTACGGCAAGGGCCGCGGCCGCGTCACGATCCAGGCCAAGGCCCACATCGAGGAAATGGAGCGCGGCAAGAGCCGCATTATCGTCACCGAACTGCCCTACCAGGTCAACAAGTCCAGCCTGATCGAGCGGATCGCGGAACTGGTCCGTGACGGGCAATTGGAGGGTATCACCGATCTGCGGGACGAGTCCGACCGTCAGGGTCTGCGCATCGTCATCGAACTGACCAAAAACGTCGAGCCGGAGAAAGTCCTGGCCGCCCTATACAAGCGCACGCCGATGCAGTCCACCTTCGCCATCAACCTGCTGGCGCTGGTGGACAATGAGCCGCGCCTGCTGAACCTGAAACAAGCCCTGCGAGTCTACCTCGACCACCGGCTGGCCGTCATCAAGCGCCGCACCGAGTTCGACCTGCAAAAGGCGCGCGCCCGGGCGCACATCCTCGAAGGCCTGTTGGTGGCGCTCAAACACCTGGATGAGATCATCGCCCTCATCAAAAGCTCGCCCGATGTGGAGACAGCCCGCACGCGCTTGATGAAACGCTACAAGCTCTCGGAACTCCAGGCCAATGCCATTCTGGAAATGCAATTACGCCGCCTGGCGGCGCTGGAACGCAAGAAAATCGAGACCGAGTATAAGGAAACGCTCGGTCATATCAAAGAATTGGAAGGGTTGCTGAAGTCCCCCAAGAAGATGCGCGGCGTGGCGGCCGAGGAACTGCTCAAGGTCAAGGCCGCCTACGGCGACCGCCGCCGGACGCAGATCGTCAGTATGAAAGGCCGCAAAGCCAAAAAAGCCCCGCTGACCGCCGCCGAACTGGTCAGGGAGCAGGTGGTCTGGATCGGCATGACTGCCGACGGTACACTTGCCCGCACCCGCGACGACAAGCCGCCGCGTCTCTCTGGCTCCGAGGCGCCCAAACTGCTGGTCAAAGCCAACGCGACAGATACGCTCTACCTGGTCTGCGAGCGCGGGCTGGCGGCGGCGGTGGCCGTCCATACCCTGCCGGAAGCCGAAAGGCTGGCGGACGGCAATCCGTTCAACAAACAGTCTCCGCTCCAGGCAGACGAGATACCGGTGGCGGCGTTTGCCCTGCCTGCCAGGAAATCCGAACTCCCCGAAGAAACCACCCTCCTGACGGTCACACGCGGCGGGATGGTCAAGAAGAGCCTCGTCAGCGAACTGCCCGGCCCCTCGGCGCAGACATTCCGGCTGGCCAACGTCAACGACGGCGACAGTCTGGGCTGGGCTGCACTGACCGATGGAAAGAAGGAAGTTTTGCTGGCAAGCGCCCTCGGCATGGCAATCCGCTTCAGCGAGGAGGACGTCCGCCCGATGGGGCTGGCCGCGGCGGGTGTCAATGGCATCAAACTGATGGTGGGGGATGAAGTGGTCGGCTTGGAGGTCCTACCCGGAACGGGCGACCTCTTCCTGATCGCCTCGGATGGCAAGGGCAAGCGGGTGGAAGTGAAGGACTTCCCGGCGCAGGGACGCTATGGCAAGGGCGTGATCGCCTGGGAACTGCCGCGCGGCGTCAAGCTGGCCGGGCTGGGGATGGGTAAGCCGAATGCCATTGTGACCCTGCACCTGCTCAAGGCCGCCCCGAAGATGGCGCGGCTCGATGATGCGCCCTTGCGCAAGCGTTCCGCCGTGCGCGGCGAGGCTGTGGTGGAGGTCAAGGCCGGGGACGCGCTGCTGGGCCTGACCGAAGGCTGGGCGGTGGAGCGGTTCGTGGTGGCGGGGAAGAAGGAAGAGAAGAAGAAAACCGCGGCGAAGAAGAAGTAAGCCGTAAAGCGTAAAACGTAAAATTCGCCCCGCGCCGGAACGTTTTGTCCAGACCTGGGGCGAATGTTTTTAACTGCGCACGGCTCAATTCAGTGGGCGGACACCTCCATCAATGCAGGTATGGACGCGTCATTTTTGAAGTCGCTATAATAAACCCAGCAAATCTTTTATCTCTTGATTGACCTTCCCCATTAATTCATCTTCAAGATGACCAATCCTTTTTGATACGCGCTGCTTATCAATTGCACGCAGTTGAAAGACGAGCAAAACAGATGGAGCAGTCAAGCCATTTTGTTTGGATGGACGAATAAGTATGGTGTGTGGAAAAAGCTGCGCTTTGAGATTGCTGGTAAACGGCACAATCATAATAACGGACAAGGTTTCACTTGTAGCGTCATCATGCACCACAAGCCCTGGCCGCGTCCCCACTTGTTCGTGACCAGCGCCATCTGCTGCTTGCGGCAAATTGACGAGAACAATATCTCCGCGTGTCAGGGTTTATCCAATCCCTTTTCAAAGTTGGTCAATGCTTCATCACTCGCAATATCCCAGGCATTGAACTCGGAGGCAAAATCGCCATACAAAGCACGACCTTCCGTAACTTGTTTCAACCGCAATTGGCGGACCTGGCGCGTTTCCATGTAGGCACGCAACGCCTCACGGATCAACTCGCTGCGCGAGCGATGTTCCTGCGCCGCGACGAGGTCAACATCTTCGAGAAATTTCTCGGGGAGGGAAACTAGAATCTTGTTCGCCAAAGGATATATCCTGTATATCCATTTTACATCCCAAACCAATATTTCGCAAGTGCACCCAAAAACCTGACACGTCCGTGTCCTTCCCCTGCACGGAACTGTGATCACCCAACCCCCGCAAACGGACACGCGCCTTGCGGGAAATATCAGGTTTGCGCATTAACAGTTAGCTGGCGCGGGACATCATCTCTGAGGGAGTGGTGTTGGGTGCCACTGGCGTCTGCCTTTCAGC
>JAPLGV010000028.1 GCA_026389975.1 Chloroflexota bacterium | reverse complement strand
TGGACAGTCGTCCGATGAACCGATTTGCTATGTTACTTTGGGAATCATCCAGGGTGCGCTTTTCTGGGCAACCGGTCAGGAAGCGGACGTGGAGGAAGTGACTTGCAAGGCCACAGGTGGGCAAGCCTGTGAATTCAAAGTTAAACTCGGAGGCAAATAAAATGGATACGTTTGAATGGACCTTTAAATCTTCGGACGGATTGGACTTGTATGCACGCGGTTGGGCGCCGAAGGGCAAGCCCAAAGCCGCCATCGCGCTCGTCCACGGGCTCGGTGAACACACCGGACGCTACGCGCACGTCGGCGCGGCATTGGCGGAGAAGGGCTATGCCCTGCTCGGCTTCGATTTGCGCGGCCATGGGAAATCCGGCGGGCCGCGCGGGCATCTGCCGTCTTTCGAGGCATTTATGACGGATATTGACCGCTTCCTAAAAGAGACGGCGGGGCGCTATCCTGGTGTGCCGCAGTTCCTGTATGGTCACAGCCTGGGAGGTATTCTGTCGCTCAACTACGCCTTGCGCCGGAAAACCCGGCTGGCCGGCGTGATTTCCACTGCTGCCGGATTACGCACCGCGCTTGAAGAGCAGAAGGTCAAGTTGGTAATGGCGCGCGTGCTGGGCACGCTAATTCCTGCAATGACCATCGCCAGCGGCCTGGATCCAAAAACACTCAGCCGCGACCCGGCTGTCGTTCAGGCTTATATCAGCGACCCGCTCGTCCATGACCGGATGACGCTGGGGTTTGGGAAGATTATGCTGACGGCTATTCCTTGGACCTTTGAACACGCCGGTGAGCTCCAACTGCCATTGCTCATCATGCACGGCACGCGGGATATGCTTTGTTATTACCACGAAATCCACAACGAGCCGGAGAAGGCGGAAGTCTTTAAGGTGATGCTGGATTGGCTCGGTAAATACTAACCTGGCTCGCATGAGAGTTGGATTAGAACAACCCCGTTTTCTTTCGAGAAGACGGGGTTGTGTCTGGACAAACCTCCCCGATTGTGGCAAAATTCCATCACTGGTACTAAAGGAGATTAGAAATGAGTAAACGTCAAGAAATCCGCCAACGCCGTCAGAGGGAGAGAAACCGCAACCGTATCTTGGTCATTTTACTGGTGGCGGCGGGTGCGCTGCTAATCGCTTTTGCTTTTATCCTACCTGGCATCCGGCAGGCCACAGGTACCTCGGCGACCACTAGAACGCCCATAGTGGCGATTACACCCAGAGCAATCAACGCCCCAACGTCTGGAACGAGCATGGGCGATCCTAATGCTCCTGTCAAGATGGATGTTTGGGAGGATTTTCAGTGTTCAGGTTGCATGTATTATTCAACAAATCTTGCGCCGCAGATCATCCAGACATACATCGAAACTGGTAAGATATATTACACCTTCCATTTCATGCCATTCATTGACGGGGATGTGGGCGAATCACATCAAGCTACTAATGCTGCTATGTGCGCAAATGAGCAAGGGCGCTTCTGGGATTATCATGATATGCTCTTCGCCAATTGGACGGGTGAAAACGTGGGCGCTTATACAGACACCCGCCTGGTCGCTTTCGCGGAGCAGATCGGTTTGGATATGACTGGATTCAAGAAGTGTTTTGAGGCGAATACTTATGCAACCCAGATCAGCCAGGATGCCCAAGCTGGAAGTGATAAAGGCGTCCCACCTACGCCGGGAATTTTTGTCAATGGACAGATGGTCGTTAGCAGCCAAGGTAAAAATTTAATCCCCTCGTTTGATGATATTTCCAGTGCCATTGAAGCCGCGTTGGTGGGTAAGTAGATATCCACTATAACCTAGGGGCGGATAGCCGTCCCTAGGTTTATTTAACGCCAAGGAATGCCAGGAACGCCACAACCAGTGGGGCAATGGCGAGAGAAGGCAGGAAATTCCCCACCCGAATGGGTTTGATTTCCAGCAGGCTGCTAATGGCAATACCGAGCAGGAGCACCCCGCCCACGGCGGTCATCTCAGCCATCATTGCCGGAGTGACAACGGCGCTCAACTGTGCTGCCAGCAGGCTGATGCCCCCCTGAAAAAACAGGATGACAATCACCGAAAATAAAACCCCCACCCCCAGCGTAGACGCAAAGGCCAGCGCAGCGAATCCATCTAAAACCGACTTTATCGCCAGCAGGCTGTAATCACCGTTCAGACCATCCTGGATGGACCCGAGAATGGTTATCGGACCAACGCAGAAAACGAGCGAGGCCGTCAGAAAGCCGCGTACGAAGTCCCTGGAGGGGGCGAAGCGACTGCCTGGGGAGGGCTCAGTCAAAGCGCTGAGATCGCTTTCGGGTCCGTCAGCCTGTTTGCTGTTAAAACGGGACTCCAGCCATTTTCCGATGTTTTGCAGACCCTCCTCAATCTTCCACCATTCGCCGAGCAGCGCGCCAATCAGCAAGCTTCCCAGTACAATGAGCGGGTTTTGCGTTTTCAGGAAGTTGTACAAGCCATAGGCCAATGTGAATAACCCCAATCCGGCGATGACGGTCTTACGCAGGCGGTCGGGTAGGCGCGAGCCGAAGAGCAGGCCGAGTGTCCCGCCAGCCAGTACGGTTGCAATGTTGAGCAGGGTTCCAATCATTTCTTCGCCAGAGTGGTATCGTGACCAGCAGACTGGTTTTCGAGCAATTCCAGTGCAAAGCACAGGGATGACAGTCGGTTCAAATATTGCAGCAAGATCGGGTTCTTGATTTCACCGGTATCGAGCAGCTCGATTGTCCGCGGGAGAGCGAGGGCTGCGCCGGAAAGCGAGTCGCCGGGTAGGATGAATTCCGCCGGGAGGGGGACCGTTGCGGAGAGGTTGTCAGCCTGGGATTCCAGCCATTGGATGCGCGGCGGGCCCAGGGTCCGGAAGCGCTCCGCATTTTCAGGCGTGGCGGCGATTTCGGCCATCAACGCATACAGGTCGCGTTGTACATCCATCAGGATGGGTTTAGTTTGCGGAGTCTGGCACAGGGCGCGGGCGAGACCCAGAGCGGCGGAAGCTTCGTCCAGAGCGCCGAGCGCTTCGATGCGGGGGTGGTACTTTGGCAGGCGGCCCTCACCAAGTAGACCGGTGCTGCCGTCGTCGCCAGTGCGGGTGTAGAAAGGGGACATGGTGGAATTATAACCAGATTGGTAGAAAATGCAGCCTTTTAGCGGATAATATTCTATATCAATATCGTTTTAATGAAGATTATATATCTTTTCTGGTGACGATACTCTGCGTCGTCACCCATAGGGACGCTCAATGTACCGGAACATACACCGCGAACATTCCGACGCGGAGCGTCGGAACGAGGGGAACAGACGGTGCGAGGGTTACCGCCGGAACTCTCATTACTTTTTTGCAGCAAGAACCTTCCATCCCACGAGGTATAATGAAACTATGGAAACCAAAGTTCAACTTGAAAATGCTCTGAAAGAAGCCATGAAAGCCGGGGACGATGTGCGCAAGCGTACCGTCCGCATGGTGCTGGCGGCGGTCCGCCAGGTGGAAATTGACCGGCAGGTGAAACTGGATGAAGCCGCCGTGCTGGCAATCATCCAGAAGGAAATCAAGACTCGCAAGGATGCGGTTGAAGAAGCGCGCCGCGCCAACCGCCCGGACATTGTGGCGGCCACGGAAGCTGAGATTGTTGTCCTTCAGGCTTACCTGCCGCAGGCGGTGAGCGCAGACGAGCTTAAGGCACTGGTCGAAGCGGCCATTGCTGAGGCAGGCGCCGCCTCCCCGGCAGACATGGGCAAGGTGATGAAACTGCTCATGCCGCGCTTGGCGGGCCGCGCTCCCGGCGACCAGGTCAGCGCCGCTGTCCGTCAATTGTTGCAGAAATAAGGTATGCGGGGACGGCTGTCGTCTGTCCCCAACCGGTAAACTTGATGGATTCCCCTCGCTCCTCACGATTTTTCTCACGCCGAACCTTTCTTCCCACCCTCGTGCTGGCATGCGTCAGCATCCTGGCCTATATTGCCATTGTCCAGCCGTGGTCCTTGCGCCAGATCAGCCTGCCGCTTTCATTGGGGGATGTGGCTCCGCAGGATTTGCGCGCCCCGCGCAACATCCAATATGCCAGTGATGTGTTGACCGAAGCGGCGCGCGCCGAAGCCGAGCGCGCCGTGGCCCCCGTCTATATTCCACCGGATACGGCGATTGCCCGCACTCAGAGCGAGGTGCTTAATTCCATCCTGGTATCCATTTCCGCTATCCGGACAAACCAGGACGCCACCCTTGAGCAGAAGAAAACTGAACTGATCGCAATCCAGGGTCTCACTCTTCAGCCCGGTTCGCAAGACGTCCTGTTGATATTAACCGACACGCGCTGGGAGTTGGTGCAGACCGAAGCATTCACGGTGTTGGAGCAGGCGATGCAGAACCCCGTGCGGACCGAGGACTTGGATTCCGTCCGACAGAATCTCCCGTCGCTGGTAAGCCTCACCCTGACCGAGAAGGAAGCGGCACTGGTTGTCGAAATCGTAGCGCCTCTGGTTGTGGCGAATAGCTTCTACAGCCCTGAACTGACCGATGCGGCGCGCCAGACGGCGCGCGAAGCTGTTGAGCCGGCAACACAATCCTTCGTCGCAGGGCAGACAGTTGTCACGCGCGGGCAGGTTATTTCGGCAGCCGACCTGGAAGCCCTGACTGCTCTTGGCCTGGTGCAGCCTAATAACCCGGCTTTCAACTACCTGGGTGCGGCGGTTCTGGTGGCGCTCTCGGGCATATTTACAGCCCTGTATATCTTCCGCCTTAAGCCGGAGGTGATTTCTGACCTGCGCGGCCTGATCCTGCTGGCCCTACTTTTCGCTATCTTCCTGGTTGGGGCGCGTGTCAGCAATCCAAACCGGACGATCGTACCCTATCTCTTCCCCGTCCCGGCGTTTGCGCTGCTGGTCTCGGCACTCTTTGGGATGGAGCGCGGCCTTGTTTTTGGCCTGCTGATGAGCCTGCTGGCTGCTTATGGGATGCCGGATGCGCTTGGCCTGCTGCCGTATTACACGTTGAGCAGTCTATGTGGTGTGCTGGCGCTGGGACAGGCGCGCCGTGTGGGGCAGTTCCTGTTTGCTGCCAGCGCTATTGCAGTGGCCGGCGCGGCCATGGTGGTGGCTTACCGCCTGCCTTTCACCGATATGGATTGGGTTGGGCTGGCCACTCTGATGGGCGCGGCGGTTTTCGCCGGGATTGTCTCCACCAGCATTGCACTGCCGATGCAGTATTTGTTGGCCCAATTTCTGGGTCTGACAACCGCCCTGCAATTGCTCGAAATTTCCCGTCCCGATTCACCCCTGCTGAACTACTTCCTCCAGCGTGCTCCGGGGACCTACCAGCATAGCCTGCAGGTGGCCAACCTGGCCGAGCAGGCCGCCGAACGCATCCATGCTGATACACTGCTGATACGGGTGGGTGCGCTGTTCCACGATGTGGGAAAATCAAACAACCCGCTTTTCTTCGTCGAAAACCAGCCCCCCAGCCAGATTGATTCCCATGATGACCTGGCCCCCGAAATCAGCGCCGAAGCCATCATCCGCCACGTGCCGGATGGGGTGGGACTGGCCCGCAAATACCGCCTGCCGCGCCGCCTGTACGATTTCATCGCCGAGCATCATGGCACGCTTGTCACCCGCTACCAGTACAACCGTGCCGTCCAGGCCGCGCAGGGTGATGCTTCCAAAGTGGACCAGAGCCAGTTCCGCTATCCCGGCCCGTCACCGCGCTCGAAAGAGACTGCCATCCTGATGTTCGCCGATGGCGTTGAAGCCCAGGCACGCGCCGAACGTCCGCACAACGATGACGAGGTGCGCACCCTTGTCCGCAATGTGATTGAACGCTGCCAGAAGGACGGCCAGTTGGATCATACCCCCCTCTCCCAACGTGACCTGGCGAGCATTACCGAGTCCTTTATCGCCACCTTGCGCGTCACCTACCACCCGCGCCTGGAATATCCGCAGGAACAACTTGCTTCGCAGCCCTCCGCCGAGGTGGAGGTTCCGACCACACCCAGACCAGCTGTCTTGAAGAAGCACAAATGATAAATATCGAAATTATTCCTGAATTCCGGCGTGTCTTTATGCCCGACATACTGGAACGGGCCGCTAAGGGCGCACTGCTTCAGCCGTCCGCTCCCGATGCTGACCTGACGCTGGTCCTGACCGGCGACACCCAGATCCAGGTTCTCGACCGCGACTTCCTGGGCAAGGATGCGCCGACCGATGTGCTGTCGTTTCCCGCCTGCGAAACGGACCCGGAAACGGGACGCCGTTACCTGGGTGATATCATCATTTCCGTCCCGCGCGCCGAAGCCCAGTCTATTGCTGCGGGGCATTCCCTGGAAGCAGAATTGTCGCTGCTGGTTGTCCACGGCGTGCTGCACCTGCTGGGTCACGACCATGCCGGGGCGGAAGAAAAAGCCCGCATGTGGGCAGCCCAGTCCGAGGTCCTGACGCGGCTCGGTATTTCTCCAACGATCGTGTATGGATAGAATCCGGAACTTTTTTGTCTCACGAGCACATGCTTTCCGGCATGCTTTTCGGGGTTGGTGGTTTGTTGTCCGCACCCAGCGCAATGCCTGGATCCATGCTATCGTCACATCATTGGTAGTGCTGGCGGCCTTCTGGTTGCGTTTACCGATGCGTGATTGGGCAGTGTTGCTGCTGACCATTGCGCTGGTCTGGACGGCGGAGTTCATCAATACGGCCCTGGAGGCGGTTGTAGACCTGGCCAGCCCGCAAAACCACCCCCTGGCGAAGGTGGGCAAGGATGTGGGCGCGGCAGCGGTGCTGATCGCTGCACTGACTTCGATTTTAGTTGGCCTGCTCATCTTGGGACCTCCGTTGTGGAAATTATTCAAGGCTTACATTGAAAAGTAATTTTTTATGAAATCAAGCCGTACCATTCCTGTTGTCCAAGCATTATTGGCCGCCTTGTTTTTTGGAGCAAGTGCGCCGCTTTCCAAAAAGCTGTTGGGAGAAACTTCGCCGGTATTATTAGCCGCATTGCTGTATCTCGGTTCTGGGTTCGGTTTGCTATGTGTAAAATTGATGGAGAAGACGGTGCAATATGAGCAGAAA
>JAPLGV010000232.1:25439-29671 GCA_026389975.1 Chloroflexota bacterium | reverse complement strand
GGATTGCCACTGCCACCAGGCCAATAATTAAAAAAATCAACGGCAACCAGGCATGCCGGTCGGATTGCGAGGGCATCATCGTGCTGCTGATCGTAAAGGTCAGGTAGAACCATAGCCAGAAATCGGGGACAGATGGCACAGACACCAGCATCGCCCAGAACGCCCCCCAATCGGCGCTGCGCATCAAATCCCATAGCGGCAGGATGTGCATTTGAACTATGGCTGCATACGCCACAAACAGGCTGCCCGTCACCAGCGTCAGCGCATCACGCATAAGGCCGCCGGAAACGGTCTCCACGTATCCCAGGCGCAATTTGCTGTCCGGTTGTGCTTGAGAGATGAGCGAGAAATGATCCGGCGCGAGATCGAGTCAACGGATCGGGCGATTGATTCCCTGGTCTGTGAGCTGTATGGATTGACCGAGGAAGAGATCAAGATCGTTGAGGGATAATAAAAGGCCCCACCAGGGCGGGAGCCGTTTTCATTTGCCCCTTTTCTCGCAAAATGCTAAACTTTAGGAGGTATCCAAAAGCTGTTGAGCCGCCAAACGGCGGTTGAGCACTTAGGGAGCGTAAATAAAAACTTCCCGCACTGCCATAGTGAGTGGCGAAGCATGCCTGCCCGCAAGTACTGGTGGTATGATCATAGCCTGGCAAATAATTTTCTTACCTCAACACGAAAAAAGGAGATGGCATGGCACGTAAAATCATTGCTGGAACCTTGATAGCCTTTAGTTCAATCCTGCTCGGTCTGAGTATAGCAGGGATTGGGTTGGCATGGATGTATAAGGAGCCGCTGACGCAAGCCTCTACTACCCGGTTACAGGCAATTGACAATGAACTGGGGCAGGCACAAACAGCACTCCAGAATGCAAAGCTCGAATTGGAACGTACCCTGCGTATCGTCGAATCGACCGAGAAAAGCATGGTGGCGCTGAAAACTGAATTTGACCTAGCAAAAACGTTATTCGGCGATTTGAACGGAACGCTGGATAATCAGTTGATCCCCGGTTTGAAAGCCTCCCGTGAAAAGATCGATCAGACGAAAAGAACTCTACAGGGTCTACGCGTTACGCTCGAGAAAATCAACTCGCTGCCTTTTGTGGATTTGAACTTGCCCGGCGATAAATTACTGGCGGATTTGATTGCCAGCACCGATTCGCTGGATGCCGAGATCGTCCGTGTGGAAGACTTGGTTGAAATGGCCTCCACCTTCCTGAGTGATGCTTCCTATCTGATGGGGGGTGATTTTACGGAGACGAAGCTCAACCTTCAGAATTTTCTGACGGTTGTGCAGGAGTATGATCAGAAGCTCACTGTCTGGCGCGCACAGCTTGCCAGGCTACTTGGATCCCTGCCTGGCTGGATCGAGGGCGCCTCCATCGGCCTGACGGTTTTCCTGCTCTGGTTCGGGTTTTCCCAGTTCAGCCTGATACTGCACGGACTGACTTTCTGGCGGGGCGGCGATATGCTGGCGGTGCTGCACACACAGGTTGTTGACGATGTTCAAATTTGAGCCCATCCCCTCGCCATGTAGTGTTTCAGAGCCTGTGATACAAAAAGGGGAGAAAACTAAGATAAACATCCGTCTGCCCTCTTTTGTTGTTATGGGGGAATTTCCCGTCGCCTAACAATTCGCTGGAGCCGACCCGCCTAACTACTCCAAATGGACACTTGCCAGTCCCAACGCTGCCATCGAGCCACACTATTGTGCGGGTGTGTGGAAGTACAGATTTTTTTGACAATGCGGGGTAGCCAACCAACCCAGTGCCCAGCAACTGTCTTGAAAATCAAGACAGTTGGCCTCTTTTTTCACCGTCAACCCACATCCACCCCGGTTAACTTTGTCAGGATCCGGTGAAATAACCAGAACGGCAAGATCAACAAGATATGCAGCACGCCGCTCAGCCCGAAGATCATCGCCAGCGCCTGCAGAAACCGGTTGAACGGCGGGGCCAGGTTCGCCAGCATCCAGGTCCCCGCACCGGCAAGGATGGCAGCCGCCGCCAGCCCCAGGACCAAAAATCCCAATGGCAGCCAGGCCTGCCGGTCGGACTGCGAGGGCATCATCGTACTGCTGATGGTAAAGGTCAGGTAGAACCACAGCCAGAAATCGGGGGCCTTTGGCACAGACACCAGCATTGCCCAGAACGCCCCCCAGCTGGCGCTGCGCATCAAATCCCATAGCGGCAGGATGTGCATTTGAACTATGGCTGCATACGCCACAAACAGGCTACCCGTAATCAGCGCATCACGCACAAAGCCGCCGGAAGCGGTCTCGACGTATCCCAGGCGCAGTTTGCCGTCCGGCTGTGCTTGAGGGATGAGCGAGAAATTACCCGTCCACACGCCGAGCAATTTCGCGGTGAGAAAATGACTGAGTTCATGGAGCATTACGCCGGGGAAGAAAATCAAGGCGAAGAGTACCTGCGTCACACCGGGGCTATTGGTCAGGCTGAGGAAGAACGCCTGAATCTCGCGGTGCAGGAGACGCTGGAGAACAATGAACATCGCCAGCGCGACCAACAGCCAGAGCAGACCATCAAACGCTGTGACGTAACTCAATTGATCACTCTAGATTCAACAGGAGTGACGCGATGGAAAAATTCATTCGCGTCACTGCTCTGTTCATGAACTTCGCGTTTAAGCTCGTTCTGCCGCCGCGCGCACAATGGCGAGGAACTCGTCCACTTTCAGACTCGCCCCGCCGACCAGCGCCCCGTCAATCTCGGGCTGACCGAAAAACTCGACCGCGTTGGCCACCATCACCGAGCCGCCGTAGAGCACACGCACGGCCTGTGCCATGCCATCACCGTACATCTCAGCCAGCGGCTTGCGGATGAAATCACGGATGACTGCATTGGCATTCTCACCGGTGGAGGCGCGCCCGGTCCCGATGGCCCAGACCGGTTCGTAGGCGACGACGATGTGCGCCGCAAATTCAGGGTCGAGGCCTGTGAGTCCCGTTCGGATCTGGCGGGAAACCACTTCATCCGTCCGCCCGGATTCGTATTCAGCCAGGGTCTCGCCGACGCACACGATCGGGACCAGGTTCGAGCTTCGCGCCGCAGCGGTTTTCTTATTCACCGTCTCGTCGGTCTCGCCAAAATACGTCCGGCGTTCGGAGTGACCAATGATGACGTACGCGCAAAACTCAGCCACCATCCCCGGCGCAACTTCGCCGGTGAATGCGCCTTTGGCTTCCCAGTGCATATCCTGCGCCCCCAGGCCGATATCGGTGCCTTGCAGGAGCGCGGCGACCGGGAAGAGCGCCATGAACGGCGGGCAAAGTACCTTTTCCACGCCTTTGACCTCGCGCAAAGCCAGGCTCATCTCGGCGACGAGTGCACGCGCTTCGGCAATGTTTTTATTCATTTTCCAGTTTCCAGCCACAAATGGTGTCCGCATTATGGGATTGTCCCTTCTATTTTCGCTGCTTCGGAGAGCATCCAGCCCTTACCAGCCGGACTATTTCTTCTTTGTGTCAATGCCCTCCGCGCTGCATCGGGCTGACCGGTTTTGGCATCGAATTCCGCTTGAAGCAGGTGCGCCTCCGGCATGTCGGGCTTGCTTTGATATAGTTGGTAAACATAGCCTGCGCGTAGGTCTTGTCGCCATAATAGAACGTGTAGCGAGCTAAGGTTGGCATTCCAGTAAGCCAGAGCAACGTTCACCTGAGCCTCAGGATCGTCGGGATGTTGGGCCGCATATTGCTCGACCCGGGGAACATTCATAGAAACACAGGACGAGCAACATACCCGTCCTGCAAATCTGCAACTATTTATTCAGCAACGCCGCCACACCCGGCAGTTCCTTGCCTTCCAGGAACTCCAGCGAGGCGCCGCCGCCGGTGGAGACGTGCGTCATCTTGTTGGCCACACCTGCCTTCTTGACCGCGCTGGCGCTGTCGCCGCCGCCGATGACGGTGGTCGCGCCGGATTGGGCCAGCAGTCTCGCCAGGGCAAAGGTCCCTTCGGCGAATTTGGGCATCTCGAACACGCCCACCGGACCATTCCATACAATCAGTTTTGCGCCCTGGAGGGTTTCTTTATAGAGTTCCAGGGTCTTGGGGCCTACGTCCATCATGCGCCAGCCAGCAGGTATTTTGCCTACTTCCACAGTCTTGCTATTGGCTTCAGCCTCGAATTTGTCGGCGATAACCGCATCCACTGGCAGCACGATCCGGCTGCCGGATTTCGCCAGGATGGCTTTCGCCGTGTCAACTGAACCGGC
>JAPLGV010000232.1:0-25418 GCA_026389975.1 Chloroflexota bacterium | reverse complement strand
TGTCTTGCATGTTCAGGCCTTCGGCGGCCAGGAAAGTATTTGCCATACCGCCGCCGATGATGAGTTTGTCACATTTGGCAAGCAGGTTATCCACAACCAGGATTTTGTCGCTTATCTTGGCGCCGCCTAAAATGGCAATATAAGGATGCTCGGGGTTGGCTGTGGCGCGGCCAAGATATTCGAGTTCCTGTTCCATCAGGAAGCCGGAAACAGCCGGGAGGAAGTGCGCCACGCCCTCGGTCGAGGAGTGGGCACGGTGAGCCGAGCCGAACGCGTCGTTGACGTAAACGTCCCCAAGCGCGGCCATCTTCCTGGCCAGTTCCAGATCGTTCTTCTCTTCTTCGGGATGGAAGCGGGTGTTCTCCAGCATGATGACTCCACCCGGCTTAAGGCCTTTTGCCATCTTCTCCACTTCCGGGCCAACGCAATCCGGCGCCATCTGGACCGGGATGCCGAGGTGACCAGCCAGGACTTCCGCGGCCGCCTTCAGGCTGAACTCGGGGTCGAATCCGCCCTTCGGGCGTCCTAAATGGCTCATCAGGAGCAGGGATGCACCCTGGTCGAGAACGTACTTGATCGTAGGAAGAGCGGCCGTGATGCGTGTATCGTCGGTGATTTTGCCGCCTTCCATCGGGACATTGAAGTCCACGCGCATCAGGACGCGCTTGCCTTTCAGGTCAATATCTTTTACGGTCTTTTTATTCATAGAGACTCCCGGTATCCAGGTAATTAGGTAATTAGGCAATCAGGTAATCAGGCGCTCAGATAGCCTGATTACCTGATCCCTATCTCCTGATCACCTAAAGCGATTTCGCCATCAGCGCAGCCAGGTCTGCCGTGCGGACAGAGTAGCCCCATTCGTTATCGTACCAGGCAACGACCTTGACGAAGTTGTTTTCGACTTTGCCCAGAACACTGGTGAATGGCAGGTCCACGGAAGCGCTGTGCGGATCGCCCTTGTAGTCAATGCTGACCAGCGGTTCGTCCATCGCCTGGAGGATGCCTTTATTGCGCGGCAGCTTGGCGGCATCGCGGAAGGCCTGGCGCAATTCGTCGGTGGTGGTTGACTTCTCAAGTTCGGCGGTAAAGTCCACCAGGGAGACGGTCGAGGTCGGTACCCGCAGGGCGTAACCGTCGAACTTGCCCTTCAGGTCGGGAATGACCAGGGAAATGGCTTTGGCAGCGCCGGTGGTCGTCGGGATGATGTTCATCGCGGCAGCGCGCGCACGGCGCAGGTCCGAGTGCGGCATATCGAGGATCTTCTGATCATTGGTGTAAGCATGGATGGTGGTCATAAAGGCGCGCTTGATGACGTACTTGTCATGCACAACTTTCGCCACCGGGGCGAGGCAGTTCGTGGTGCAGGAGGCATTCGAGACCACGTGGTGCGTTTTCGGGTCGTACTTGTCGTCGTTCACACCCATAACGATGGTGATGTCTTCGCCTTCGGCAGGCGCGGAAATGATGACTTTCCTGGCGCCACCGGCGGTAATGTGATTGACCGCGCCCTTGACGGTCTTGCCCTTCTTGTTGACGCCGTCTTCCTTGATGGTGAAGAGACCGGTGGACTCGATGACGATCTCCACGCCCAGGTCTTTCCACGGAATTGCGGCTGGATCGGTCTCTTTGAAAGCCATAACCTTCCTGCCATCGATGAGAAGATGATCCTCGGCAAATTCAACCGTGCCGTCGAAACGACCATAGTTCGAGTCGTACTTGAGCAGGTGCGCCATGGTTTTCATGTCGCCAATATCATTGAAAGCAACTACTTCCAATGCATCGGGATAATAATCCCGAATGGCCTTCAGGACCTGACGGCCAACCCGCCCAAAACCATTGATCCCTACTTTGACTGTCATATTAAATCTCCTTACGAATGAATGTAATTTCAACGCTATTGCGTTGCTTGTTCCTTCACAATTGGCCCGGTGCGCTCATTATACAAATCCATCAACACCTGGGCCAGTTTTACCGCGTCGTGATGTCCCGGCTGCCGATGGTCCGCAAGATCAGAAAGATACAAACGGGAATCGCGTTCAATCGCCTCATCCACCCTGACCCACTGCAACCCATTTTCTAATTTTTCATCATACCATGAATTACAGATGATAACATCCACAAGTTCGGAGCCAACCAATTCCTCCAGGGTACGGATATGATCTCCGGAAGTATACATGTCCGTCTCACCTGGCTGTGTAGCAACGTTTGATATAAAGATTTTTAACGCCCGGCTGGACCGGATCGCCTTGAGCAGGTCGCCTACGAGGATATTGGGCAGGATACTGGTATACAGGCTGCCAGGTCCGATGACGATCATATCCGCCGCCAGAACAGCCTGGATGACAGGCGGGAACGCCGAAACATTATCCGGTTCGAGCCAGACCCGACACACGCGCCCTGCCGCCCGAGGAATCTGGCTCTCACCCTCCACTCGGACCTCAGTCTGGGCATTCGGCAACTGGACATCGGCCACCAGTCGGACATTGTGCAACGTGGCTGGGAGCACCTGCCCATGCACCGAAAGGGCGCGCCCCGATTCGGCAATCGCCTTCTCGAAACTACCGGTAATGTCGGAGAGGGCAGAAATAAACAGGTTGCCGAACGAATGCCCACCCAGGCCAGTATCTTCTCCAAACCGGTACTGGAATAGTTGCGTCAACAGGGCTTCATCATCAGAGAGCGCCGCCAGGCAATTGCGGATGTCGCCCGGCGGAAGGATGCCCAGACTGCGCCGCAATTCACCTGAAGAACCACCGTCATCCGCCACCGATACGACTGCCGTCAGGTTATTGGTATACCCCTTCAGCCCGCGCAAAACAGTGGCGATTCCATGCCCGCCGCCGATGGCAACAATCTGTGGCCCACGCTCGCGGCGACGGTAATCGGTCACCTGGTCTACCAGCCGCTGGCCAGGCCGCAGGAACGGCACAAGCAAGGAACGGTTGAGTCTCCAAATACCCAGGCCGATCAATCCAAACCCAATCCCGACAAAAATGAGAATGCGCAATGGACGCGTCAGGAAACGTAAGGATATAAAGGAAATAATCGGCAGCCACCAGGTATCTGGGGCTGAACGGTACATATCCAGCAAAAAAATTGCCAGACCGGTTCCGATGAGCGTAATTCCGGCCAGCAAGACCAGAAACCAACGTTTTACGCCAATACCAGGGACAAACCAAGGAATGAATCGAGAAAAACCCCGCCAAATGGAACGAACCCAAGCGTCATGCCGCCTAAACATCACAAAGATGATAGCAGTTTTTAATGGAATAGTCAACCAGAAGCCGAAGTTTCGGCAGGGTGTTCTTAAAGTCCCCAGACAGGTCCTAAATTTTTGAGAATTGAACCGCGAAGCCGCGAAGGGCGCCAAGAAAACCTAAAAATAATATCTTCGCGAACTTCGCGCCTTCGCGGTTAAAAATTAATTGCCGATGGACTTTAAGAACACCGTGGAAGTTTCGGCATGTTATAATTTCGAACATGAGCGTCATTGTTGCAATAGACATCGGCGGCACCCAGTTACGGGTTGCAGTTTATCCCCGCAATGGAACAACACCCATCACCATACAACGTACCGCTTCGCGTGGCATGGAAGACGGTGTTTTCGAGCGCTTGACCGCCCTGATCGACACCGTCTGGCCGAAGGGACCGGTGGACGCAATCTCGGTCGCTGCCCCAGGTCCGCTCAATCCATACACCGGGATAATCACCTCCACCCCCAATATTCCTGCCTGGACGAACTATCCGCTGGCCGAATTGCTCTCCAAACATTATCAGGTGCCGGCTTATCTGGGGAACGATGCCAACCTGGCCGCTCTGGGTGAATGGAAATATGGAGCCGGACAGGGCCACCACGATGTGCTTTATCTCACCCTCAGCACCGGGATTGGGGGGGGTGTCATTAGCAGCGATATGCTCATCGAAGGCTGTAGTGGCATGGCCACCGAACTCGGGCATGTCACCGTCCTCCCCGGTGGACCGGTCTGTTCCTGCGGCGTACCTGGTCATCTGGAAGCCGTCGCCTCTGGACCAGCGATTGCAAGATACGTCAGCGAGCAGATTGCCGATGGCCGGTCATCCATTCTCCGGTCCAGAACGGAGCTCAGCGCTCGCGATGTAGCGGAAGCAGCCAAACAGGGTGACGAACTGGCAAAAGAAGCCTTCGTCCGCGCGGGTGGCTTTATCGGTCAGGCAGTAGCGGAATTCCTGCACATCTTCAATCCATCCATCATCATCTTCGGCGGCGGAGTATCTCAGAGCGGCAGGTTGATCCTTGATCCAATCGAAGAATCCATGAAACGGTACATCATGGACAAATCTTATCTGGACGGGTTGCAGATCGCGACCGCCAAATTGGGCGATGATGCCGGATTGCTCGGCGCACTCGCTCAGGCACACATTCGTCTTATCAAAGCTGGATAATTCACAGGAGGAGAAATTTATGGAACCGCTTAAGTTACCAGGGCCAAAGGCCAGGGCACTGATCAAGCGCGATTCGGCTGTCATTTCGCCATCTTATCCGCGCGGGGTCCCGTTTGTCATGGATCACGGCAAGGGTACCGAAGTTTGGGACGTGGATGGCAACCGCTTCCTGGATTTTGCAGCCGGGATTGCCGTTGTCTCCACCGGCCACAGCCATCCCAAAGTGGTCAAGGCCATTCAAGAACAGGCCGAACAATTCATCCATATTTCTTCCGATTTTTATCATGAAAAAATGATTACTCTGGGAGAAAAGCTTGACGAGATTGCCCCCTTTGGGGAAGCAGCCTCTTCGTTTATGACTAACTCCGGCACCGAAGCAATCGAGACTGCCATTAAATTAGCCCGCTACTACAGCGGACGGACGAATTTCATCGGCTTTACCGGCGCCTTCCATGGACGCACAATGGGTGCGGTGACTTTCACTGCCAGTAAGACAAACTACCACCGTGGTTTTTATCCCCTGATGAACGGCGTTGTTCACGCTCCATTCCCGAATCCCTACCGCCCCATCCTCGACCGGCATTCTGGTGAGGATTATGGCGAGACGGTCGTCCGCTATATCGAGGAAGAAATCCTCGGTCATATCGTCCCGCCGGAAGAAGTGGCTGGCATCCTGGTTGAAACCATCCAGGGCGAAGGCGGTTACATCATCCCGCCGCCCGGGTTCTTCCCGGCTCTGCGCGAACTGTGCGACAAACACAATATCTTGCTGATCGCGGATGAGGTCCAATGCGGAATGGGCCGTACCGGCAAATGGTGGGCCATCGAACACTTTGAGGTAGAACCGGATATCATCACCGCTGCCAAGGGCATCGCTTCCGGGATGCCGCTGGGCGCCTGCATCGCCCGTAAATCCGTGATGACCTGGCCGCGCGGCTCGCACGGCAGTACTTTCGGCGGCAACCCGATTTCCTGCGCGGCGGCCCTGGCAACCATTGACCTGATCGAAAACGAATACATGGAAAATGCTGCCACGGTAGGCGACTATACGCTCGACGCCTTGCACGAGATCATGGCGCGTCACCCGTCCATCGGGGATGTGCGCGGAATCGGCTTGATGATCGGCGTCGAATTCGTCAAGGATCGCAAGAGCAAGGTCCCGGCGGAGGAACTCTGCGGCAAAGTCGTAGACCTGGCCTTCGAACGCGGACTGATCCTGCTCAGTTGCGGCAAGAGCGTCATACGCATTGCCCCGCCGTTGAGCATTTCCAAGGCCGAGGTGGATGAAGGGTTGGCAATCTTTGAAGAGGCTGTAACGCTGGCCGAAAAAGAAGTAAAGTAAGAAGCAAAAATAATGGCTGATAAACTCACCCAGCATCTCACATTTGAGACGTGGGGTGAGTTTTTTACATAAGTCCAACAGACCGATAGCATAAATCTAACGTATCCCGCTCGTGTCGGTGATAAAATATCCTTATATTCCTAATGCATCTAATGCACCATGCTTCCTGATTTCCGTGTTCGCCAACGCGACTACCTGCTCGAAATAGCACGCGCCCTCACCCAGGAACTCGACCTGGACAAACTCTTGGCGCGCATCCTGCGCATTTCCATCGAAATGCTGGCCGGGCAGGCCGGTATCCTGGCCCTCAAAGAGACCGGCGGCTGGCGCGTCGCCGCGGCGCACGGCATTCCCCCGGCTTTCCTGAGTTATCTCGAACCTCTGTTGGCCGAAGAAAAAGCCGCTGAACTCAACCTCGTCGAACTCAACCGGATGTTGAAGGAATTGACCTATACTGCCAGCATGGGATTGCTGAACGGCGTCGGCATTCCCCTCGCCGCTCACGGACAGGTCATCGGCGTCATCTTTATCTTCCGCAGCTATCCGGACCTGTTTTCGGCCAACGACAAATTGCTGCTCCAGTCTTTCGCCGACCAGGCCGCCATCGCCGTCTTCAACGCACAACTCTACACCCAGATCAGTTATGAAAAAGGCCGCCTGGATGCCCTGGTCGATTCCGCAGCCGACGGCATTCTCATCCTCAACGCGGACCATACCATTGAACGCTGTAACACCGCTTTCGAAAAACTTTACGGGCATCCGCGTGAAGACATCCAATCGAAGGCCCATGCCGAGATTATTCGCTGGGCGCGCCGTCCCGAAGGTTCGACCCTTGAGGAAGCCGAGTCTGGCGGCTGGCCGCTGACCACCCACGCTTACCTTTATGTTGAAGGCGACCTCCAGCGCCCGGAACCGCCTGCACTTCCGGTTGGTATCACCTACGCCCCGCTCCTCGCTGCAGACGGGACACTGCGCAACGTCATTGCCACCGTGCGCGATATCACCAAGTTCCGCAACGCTGAACAAATCAAGAATACTTTTGTTTCCATTGTCAGCCACGAACTCAAAACACCCGTCGCCCTTATCAAAGGCTACGTGAGCACCTTGCGCCGTGAAGACGCCAAATGGGATAAAGCCATCGTCAAAGATAGCCTGGCCGTGATCGAGGAAGAGGCCGACCATTTGGCCGCCATGATCGAGGATTTACTGGACGCTTCGCGGCTGCAGGCTGGTGGTCTGACCACGAACTTGTCCGACATTTCCATCCCCGTTCTGGCCGAACGGCTGGCGGAGCGCTTCCGCACCCAGACCGACCGTCACACCATCGTGGTGGACTTCCCCGCAAAATTCCCCGTTATCCTCGCCGATGAGAACCGCGTCTCCCAGGTCATCTCCAATCTCGTCTCGAATGCCATTAAATATGCCCCCAGCGGCGAAATCCGAATTAGTGGACAAGTCCGGCCTGAACAGGTGATCATCACCGTCAGCGACCAGGGTCCCGGAATTGACACAGCCGACATCCCTTATATCTTCGACCGCTTTTACCGCTCAGATCAGGCCGTTCGCAAAACGAAAGGCGCCGGGTTGGGGCTTTACCTGGCCAAAGCCGTCGTTGAAGCCCATGGTGGACGCATGTGGGTGGACCCGCAACCCGGTTCCGGTGCCCGCATCTGTTTTTCCTTGCCGCGTTCGCGCGAAATGAGGTAAGATAGTCCGTTCGCCGGTAATAACCGATCCCATTTTATATCGAGAGTATCCATGCCTCCTCAAAAGACCCAGATCTCCTGCCCGCGCTGCCGCCAGCCGGTCGTCGCTCAAATCGAGCAACTCTTTGACGTTACTTCCGACCCGGGCGCAAAACAACGTCTCCTGGGCAGCGTTTCCAATTTTGTCGTCTGCCAGTCCTGTGGTTACAACGGCCCGCTGGCCACCCCCATCGTCTACCACGACGCCGATAAAGAACTCCTGCTCACCTATTTTCCGGGAGAACTGGGGGTGCCTGTCAACGAACAGGAAAAACTCATCGGCCCGCTCATCACCCAGGTCACAAACCGCCTGCCGCTCGAAAAGCGCAAAGCCTACCTCTTGCGCCCGCAAAGTTTTCTGACTTATCAGAGTCTCATCGAGCGAGTCCTCGGCACGGAAGGCATCACCCCGGAAATGATCCAGGCGCAGCAGAAACGCGTTTCGCTTGTGGAACGTCTGCTCGGCGCGACCAAAGCGGAGGTCCGTTCGGAAATCATCAGGCAGGATGCAGCGCTCTTCGATGCCGAATTTTTTGCCATTTTCAGCCGCCTGATGGAAGGCGCGCGCTCTTCCAGCCAGGAACAGGCCGCCCGCACGATGGATGAGATCCAAAAACAACTCCTAGCCGAGACCGAGTATGGGCGCAAGGTTGTTACTCAAACGAACGAAATCCAGGAAGCCGTCAAAACCTTGCAAGCCGCCGGGAAGGGACTCGACCGCGAGAAACTGCTCAACATCCTGATTGAGGCCCCCAACGATGACCGCCTGAACGCCCTGGTCAGCTTCACCCGCCCGGGGTTGGATTATCTGTTCTTCCAGAGTCTCACCGAGCGCATCGAAAAAGGCTCCGGTGAGGAACGCAAGAATCTGGAGACATTGCGCGGAAAATTACTTGAGATCACCCGCAAGATTGACCAGCGTGCGGAGGAAGAATTCAAACGCGCCGAGGCATTGCTCAACAATCTGTTGTTCGCCGAAAACATCCAGCAGGCGACTACCGAACATTTGGATGAAATAAATGATATTTTTGTCCAGGTGCTCAATCGCACCCTCCAGGATGCCAACAAGAAGAATGACTCCGTCTTGATGCCAAAACTCCAGCAGATTGTGGCCGTGCTGCAACAAGCCAGTGCTCCGCCCCCCGAACTGGCCCTGCTGGAAGAAATGCTCGCCACCCCGGATGAAACCGCACTGAACAAAATGATCGAACAACATTCTGCGGAAATCACCCCCGAATTTAGTTCCATCGTCGCCAGTGTTATCTCTCGCAGCGAGGAACAAGCCGGCGGAAAAACGTCCGGCGAGGAGGCTCAGATGCTGGAAAGGCTCCAGATCATCTACCGGGCAATCCTGAAGTTCACTATGATGAAAAACTTGGGGTAAAAGCGAGAACTTCCGCAAAGGTAAAGATGCGGAAGTTCATTTTATTATTCAACGGCTGGCGGATTATCCAGCCGGATGCCGTGACCGCGTACCGTCACGATGTAAGTATGCGCCGGGTCAATGGCCGCAATCCGGTCACGCAGACGGCGCAGGAGCGCGTCCAGCGCCTGGTCTGAAACACCAACTGCTTCCTCTTCGCCCCACACCTCGCTGACCAGTTGATGCCGGTCCACCACCTGTCCCTGATGGTCTGAGAGCACCCGCAGCACGTGGAACTGCAAGGCTGAAAGCGGCGGGTCAATCACTTGGTTGTCCACCCACACCCTCCGGGAGCGCAGATCCAGCCGCAGGCGTCCGGACGCATCTTCGAAGTCCGACAACGGGACGGTCGCATCGGAAGTCAGGTAGAGAAACTGTTGGGCCAGCGCAATCTGCACCGTGTCCCCATCCTGCAAAGTTACCTGTCCCACCACCGGGGTTCCATTTCGATGTACGCCGTTTTTGCTGCCCAAATCTTCGAGAACAATCCCTTCGAGCGTTGGCGTCAGGCGGGCATGGAAATGCGAAACCTGCCTATCCGGAATGACCACTTCACAGGTCAACTCACGCCCGATAGTGAGTATCTTATTGAGAACCCAACGCTCGCCTCTCAGCGGGCCGGTTTGTCCAATCAATAATGGGGCTTCTTCCAAGTTCCTGTCCATACGCTATCACTCCTGGAGAAGTGAATTATACAACAGGACACCAAAAGACGCTTATAATATAACAAATTGTAAACGGATGCTCAACGCTGGTCAAACGACGCCGAAACCCCTACCAGCGATGCGCCGCCTAATTTCTTGTTCGCTGCGAATCGGACCGATATGCCTGTCGCGCTAAAAACCGGAGAGGTGCTGCGCGGCCGTTATCGCATTCGCGAGCGCATTGGTCAGGGAGGCATGGGTAATATCTACCTGGCCGACGACCTGCGTCTGGAAGGACGCCGTTGTGCGCTCAAAGAAGTCGAACACGACCGTACTGTACCTGCCAAACTGCTCAAGGAGGCTCGTCAGCAATTCCTGCACGAAGCCACCGTTTTGGCGCGCCTGGACCATCCCAACTTGCCCAAAGTCTCAGACTTCTTCTCCATCGGCCCGCGCGACTACCTGGTGATGGATTACATCCCCGGCAAAGATTTGCGCCTCCGGATACTGGATGCCAAGCAGAGCAACTCCTTCCAGGCTGAAGAAGATGTGCTTGGCTGGGCCAACCAACTGGCCGATGCCCTGACCTACCTTCACAACCAGACCCCGCCGCTCGTCCACCGGGACGTGAAACCATCCAACATGAAGATCACCCCCAACGGCCTGCTCAAGCTGGTGGACTTTGGCTTGGTCAAAGCCCTCGTCCCGGATGAAATGACCATTACCGTCATCCAGGGACGCGGCACCGTCCTCTACACGCCGCTTGAACAATACGGCGGCGACGGTCTGCACACCGACGTACGCAGCGATATTTACGCCTTCGGCTGCACTCTCTACCATCTGCTGACAAATAACCCGCCAACCGACGCCCGGGAGCGCTTTTTACACCCCACCAGCCTGCCTGCACCGCGCAAACTCAACCCGGCCATCAGCCCCCGCACCGAACGCGCCATCCTGTGGGCTATGGAACTGCACCCCAATGATCGCCCGGCGACGGCAGAGGATCTCCGTCAATTTTTGAATGGAACGCGCGAACTATATCCTCGTCCGCAGGGACAAGCGCGCCCACAGAATTCGTTCCTCCAACTCGTCAAAGGGAAACCAGAGCAGGTTTTGCTCTGGGTATCGGCTGGCCTGTTGATCGTCAGTCTGGTTGCTTCGGTGATACCGTAGACAGACGCTGCCAGGTATAAGCGGATCCAAAACCAACCGCCGCGCCCAGTAAGACAACCCCCATCATCCCCAGCCATCCACTTCTTTGAAGATAAACCGCCGCACCTGGCAGGCGCACAGCCAGGTAGGTATAGGCCAGCAACCCGCCAGCGACAATACACAGTGCCCAGCGCACCGCCCAGCGCTTGGCGATATACCGCTTGCCAAGCCAGTAAGCAAGACTGCCCAGTCCCCCCAGGATAAGCATCATGCCAAACCAACCGCCCAGGCCCGGATACCCCTGCGCCAAAGGTGAGGAAGTTTCTACTACTTCTGGGGTGACAATGGCTTCCGGTGTAGGAGTCAAACTAGCGATTGGAGTCGGGGAAGCGATTGTCACACTGAAGCCTTCACTAGAAACATCCAATTGCATCACATCCGAGGTTAGCGCAGGATCACTTTCTGCACGGATTTCAAGCAGTCCGGGACGGTCAATGCTGAACGACGCGCCTGCCGAGCCCTGAAGCGTAACTGTCTCAATCTGCTGGACAACTCCCCCCTCCCCGCTCAACGAAATGTTGAAGCGTACCCCCGTCCCATCCGGGACAGGGTGGCCGTTATGGTCAATAATGACACTTGTCCGTACCGATACGGTATCGCCGACACGGAAGGATGGTGTGGGAGTCGCTTCGGGTGTAGCCGAGGGCGTTGAAGCAGACACAGGTGACAGGTCCATAGAGAGCCCGATGATTTGATTCGGGTCGGGAGTGGTCGCGGTAAACAGGTCGTATCCGATCCCTGCTACTGAAACAGGCAACGAACCCGCCGGGGAAAGTTCCCGGAAAAGCAGACGCGCCGCCACTTCCACAAACGGTGCGGATTTGCTGTAAAGACAGTAATAGGCTGTCAACTTGGAAATGTCGGTGGCATCGAGATAATACGGGGCATTGAAGGCAAACACGACAATACTTTTATCGCTCAGCAAGTCTTGCCGCTCAGAAAGGAATCGGCGCAAGAGCGTGGTCTGGGACTCGCCGGGTTCGGCATCCAGCATACTGATAACCACCCATTCCGCCTGGTCCACTGAGTTTTCCAGGGAAGGGTCACCCGCCCCGCCATCCAGGATGGCATCCAAACTTGTAAGAGGGTAGGAAATCAAGCGGTTGGCCTGCACCTGCCCACCAGCCTGGGGACCGTAAAGACGCAGGATCACATTTTGCAGAGCATCTACCGCCAGCATGGATTCCTCTCCGCAAGTGCTGCACTGGCTTCCATAGCGAGTATCGGTAAGAAAAACGATCTGGTCGCTCACCATAGGAGGCGACGGGAGGACAGTATCCAGGTCCAGGATATTCGGGCTGACCAGGGTGGCAGACTCACGGGCAACTTCAAACGTCACCGCCTGCGACTGCTCTAGAATTGCTAACCCCTCCGGCGGCGGGATAACCACTTCCGGGTCAAAATCGCCGTATGTGCGATATTTGGCAGTCAGGATGCGAACAACCGCATCATCCACGCGCTGGGCAAAGGCCGGGTCTTCACGATATTTTTGGTCGAAGAACTCAATCGCTCTGACAACAGTCGTGTAATTATCCGGCACGTCACTGGAAACAATATTTCCCATGAAGAGCAGATCGTTCCCGGCCAGGAAAGCATCCCGCGCCACCAGCCGGGCCATAAAGGATTGCCCGCCCGGATCATAGAAGCGGCGCACGGTCTGGCTGCCGAGGTCGTCGCTAACCATCAGCCCTCCCGCCGCGCGCCAGGTGGCGAAGGCCGGGAGAGACAGGATCTGCGAAAGCGCCTGCGAGTCAAAACTGACCGGGCGCGTGGTCGAGCGGATGTTGCCTTGAAAGCCCTGGTAACGGATGTGGGAGACCAGCAGACCATCAGCAGTACTCTCTGGAGTAGAGGCACTCCCCGTAACGGTGAAAAATGGAGCCAATTCAATTTGCTTCAATTGCTCAAGTGACTTGCGGACAGTGGCCGGTTCTTCTCCGGCGGGACGGTCGGCGCTGCCACGACCGGGGAAGTGGTCTGCGACAACCGTCAACCGCCCATTGCTGCCGGTGTGCAAACCGGTAATATAGGCACTCCCCATCGCCCCTACCCAATACGGATCACCCCCGAAAGCGCTCGCACCCAGTCCGTTCCCCAGCGTGGATCCGGGCGATTCGAGTACGTCCAGCGAAGGGCCGAAATACAGGTTAAACCCGATATTGGAAAGTTCCTGTCCGGCAACCGCACCGACCTGTTCAGCCAGTGCCGGATTCCAGGTCGCGCCGAGTGCCATCAAATCAGGCAGAGGCGTCAGACCGTTGAGGATCTGGTCATTGGGATAGCCATCGCCATCCTGGGAAATGCCAATGAAGAGGGGGATGTAATTAGCCGGGGCGGAGGTGGGCGTCGGTACGGGAGTGGGTGTGCCGGTGGGGGTGCCGGTGTCTGTGCCAGCGGGCAAGCCTTGCGAGGCCTGCCATTCGGCAGACTGCAATTGGGCAATCAACTGGTAGGCACCTGAAACGGTATCGGGGTCAGCCACAAAATTGTCATTGCCGGCCAGTAACACCACACCCCCGACATGGTAACTGGCGATCAAGTCATAAATCTGGGAGTTCTGGTCCGCGGTAGAACCAGTGAAGGTCACCAAAAAGAGTTGCCCCACCCGTTCCTCCGGTGTCATCTTCGCCAGCATCTGACGGGCGTTCGCGGCCGGGTCACTACTCTGGAACGAACCCGATGCGCGCGCGGCGGCCGTCGGGCTAAAGGACAACGCCAACGAAACCAATAAAAGGATGGATAGAAAACGGCGAAGAATCATTTTGAATCAAACCGGTGACAGAGTTCTTTATGGGCCGTGTGGAGCGATGCGCATTGCAGCCTGGTCAAGCCACTCCGATGGGATTACTTGCCTCTCCCAAGCCCCGTGCAGGAACCGGGACTATCACGCAGACGGAGTGCCAGCGCCGGGTCATCGGTAATGATACCGTCCACACCCAGGCCAATCATTCGCTTGATATCCGCTTCAGCAGTGACCGTCCAGGCGTTGACCCGTTTCCCGGCCGCATGGATACGGTCAACCAGCCCGGCATTCACGTCGGTCATGTACGGATTCAGGGCAGCGTATTCGCCCCGCCAACCGAAGGTCCGGCCCCAGAAGCCCATCAGGCCGGGCAATGTCAGTAGTCCGCGCGGGACCTCGGGCAGGAGCAGGCGTGCCTTCTGCAGGTTGCGGGCGAAGAAAGACGAGAAGAGCACCCGGCTCTGCAATCCGTGTTTCTTGACCAGCTCCGCCACCTTCGGCACCAGCGCGTCGTTCAGAGTGGAATAGTTAGTTAATTCAACATTCATGTGAATACATTTACCTACCGTCTCGAAGACCTCATCGAGGGTGGGAATTCTTTCGCCGGGGAACTGCCCAGGAAACTGCACACCGGCATCCAGGTCCCGCAGCGCCGCGAGGGGAAGTTTGGCAGCGTTCCCGGTCCCGTTTGTGGTGCGGTCCACCGTCTGGTCGTGAAGGACGATAACCTGACCGTCCGCCGTTAATTTCACATCGAACTCAACGGCATCCGCACCCTTCTCGGCAGCCTGCTTGAAAGCGGACAGCGTATTTTCCGGGGCATAAACTTTATCGCCGCGATGGGCAACGATAACAGGGGACGGCAAATTGGTCCACATTTTAGATATCCACGAAATAGGCTTGCGAGGCGCGGTCAATCATTTCCTTCGTCATCCCGATTGAGAATACAGATGAATTATAGCACGCCGATTTTCTTACAGGGGTACATACGACATTTCGTTTATAATCTGCGCTATGAAACTTACAGTTATAATACCAATTTATAACGAAGCCCGAACCCTGCGGGAAATTCTCAACCGCGTCTTGGCGACCAGCCTGGCAGACGAGATCCTTCTCGTAGACGATGGTTCTACGGACGGAACCCGTGACCTGTTCGCCGCGCTGGAAGGCCGCCAAGGCATTCGGGTGATCCTCCACGCACAGAACCAGGGCAAAGGTGCGGCGGTCCGTACCGGCATCTCTGCTGCAACCGGTGATGTGATACTCATACAGGATGCCGACCTGGAGTACGATCCGCGCGATTATCCTGCCCTACTCAAGCCCATCGAAGAGGGCAAAGCAGATGTGGTCTACGGGTCGCGTTTCCTAGGTGGACCACACAGGGTAACCATGTTCTGGCACATGTTCGCCAACAAATTACTTACCCTTACGACCAATCTGCTCTATGATACCATCCTGAGCGATATGGAAACCGGCTACAAAGTGTTCCGCCGTGAAGTTTTGGAAAATATCAAGCTGCGCGCCAACCGCTTCGACTTCGAGCCGGAATTCACTGCCAAGATTCTAAAACAGAAGGCGCGCATCTTCGAAGTGCCAATCTCCTTCAACCCACGCAGTTATGCTGAAGGCAAGAAAATTAAGTTGAAAGATTCTTTTGAGGCTGTCTGGGCTTTGCTCAAATACAGATTCGTTGATTGAACCGTAAAAGAAATCGGCTCCCTTATTAATCTAAGGGAGCCGATTTTTCTCTGGCCTTTACTCAAATTTCTATGCAGCTATTTCACCGGTAATAGTTGGAAAGCTCAGACGCATCGCTGTTGAAACCCAGTGCACAAGTATTATCGATTTGAACCACATCGGGGAGAGTATTCAATGGGATAAACTGGGCAGGTTTGTAATATTTACCAACAGAACCTTAGACTATTTGCCCCTTTCAGAAGGACATTCTTCCTATTCGTGAATCCCTCCCAATCAGGACAGCCCGACAGACAGCCCGGCAGGCTTCACATCTTTCAGATTAAGTTGCAGAGATGTCCGTCCATTGAATTCGTTGGATTCGAAGGTATACAACACATCCACCCGGAGCGGCAAATCGGGCTGGAGATGACCGAGCCGGAAACCGATTGCGTCGAAAGTGAGGCGGCCATCGGTAACCACCAGCTTTAAGTGTTTACTCTCCGCCCCGACTGTCCGCGAATTGGTGACACGCACATCCCGGCTGACAAACACCGCTTCAGGGTTGCCATAACCGGTCGGCTGGAGATACTCCAGGTGTTTGAGCAACTCCGGCTTCAGGTCCGAAAGCGGGACCTCGGTGTCTGCGGTCAATGTTTGGCGCAAATCCCGACCTCGCAACTGTTCCGTCGCCAGAGATTTCAGCCGCGCCTTGAGTGCTTCTAGGTTCTCATTGCGGACGGTGAATCCTGCCGCGGCGGCATGTCCACCATGACGGATCAGCAGATCCTTGCACTGATCAAGGGCTTCGGTGATATGAAATTCCGGGATGGAACGGCATGAGCAGCGCGTGGCCTCGGCAGAAATCTGGCCAACCACGGCTGGGCGGTAATAGGTCTCGACCAGGCGCGCCGCAGCCAGACCAACAACACCAGCATTGAAATCGGGGTGGACGGCAAAAAACAAATCCGCTGCCGGATCATCAGCCAGGGCTATTGCCTCGGCTTCCGCTTGAATCTTGCGGGTGAGCTCCTGTCGCTGACGGTTTTGTACATTCAGTTGCTGCGCCAGGTCACCAGCGGTCTTGACATCCGTGGTGGTCAGTAAATCAAATGCCGCCAGCGCTGATTTCAGCCGCCCGGCCGCGTTCAGACGCGGCCCAAGTATGAAGCCGATGCTCGTTGCGGTGATGCGGGATAGAGGCAGGTCAGAAACCGCCGCGAGAGAGAATAAACCCTGTCGTTTTGTCTCGCGGAGTTTTTGCAGTCCCTTGCGGACCAGAATCCGGTTCTCGCCCACCAATGGAGCCAGGTCGGCAACTGTTCCCAGCGCGACCAGGTCAAGCAGATCATCTGCTTGAAACCCTTCCGCGGCTGTCCCGATAGAATCCAAAAGAGCCTGCACGATCTTATAGGCCACCCCCACTCCAGCCAAATCCTTATCGGGATACGAATCGCCAACTTGTTTGGGATTGATAACGGCAAAAGCCGGGGGCAGGTCGCCAGCTGCTGGCTGGTGGTGGTCGGAGATGATCAAGTCAAGGCCGATGGTCCGGGCGTGAGCGGTCTCGTCGGGCGAACGGATACCGCAGTCCACGCTGATGACCAATTTGACTCCGTCTGCCTGAAGATCTGAGAGCGCCTTGTTGTTCAAACCGTAGCCTTCGTCGAAACGATTGGGGATGTAGCCGTGTACATTCCCGCCCAAGGCGCGCAGAGCCTGCACGAGTAATGCTGTGGCGGTGACCCCATCCACATCGTAATCGCCATAGATGGTAATTGGCTCATTATGATCGAGAGCATAACGCACGCGTTCCACAGTAGCCGGGATACCGGTCATCTGGAACGGAGAAGGGTCGAAATTCGCTTCGGCGCGCAGGTAGGCACGCGCAGCCGCGTCCGTGGCATAGCCGCGGTTAAACAATATTTGCCGCATGATCGGCGAAAAAGCAGCCAGGGCTTCATTCGCCTGCGGTGTGACTGGAGCAGAGACAAGCCAGCGTTTACCTTGGTTTGATGCCATATGAGTAGTGTACCCGCCAATCCAGCGACCTGAACAACCCGGTCTAGTTGAATATCTTCTTGACTTGATAGATTCCAGTCACCAGTTTATCCACTTCTTCTTTTACGCTGTATATGTAAAAGCTGGCACGTGTGGTAGCAGTAATCCCAAACTTCTCGTGCAGCGGCTGGGCGCAATGATGACCGGCGCGTACCGCCACACCATAGTGGTCCAGGATTTGGGCCACATCATGGGGATGGACGCCTTCTAGTGTAAACGCGGCAACGCCGCCCTTCTTTTCGGCAGCCGGACCCAGGACCCGCACACCGGGGATTTCTTCCAGACGTTCCAAGGCGTAAACGATCATCTCCTGCTCGTGGGCTGCCACAGCGTCCATTCCGACCCCGGTCAGGTATCCCACCGCCGCGCCGAATCCAACCGCCTCGGCGATGGCCGGCGTCCCGGCCTCGAACTTATGCGGGATGTCATTCGGTGAGAACGAGCGCAGGTGGACGGTCTTGATCATTTCACCGCCGCCCAGGAATGGGGGCATGGCCTCGAGCAATTTGGCCTTCGCATACAGCGCACCGATGCCGGTCGGACCAAGCATTTTGTGCGCCGAAAAAGCCAGAAAATCCACATCGAGAACCTGCACGTCCACCGGTAGATGTGGCACGGACTGCGCACCGTCCACGAGCGCCAGCGCCCCGGCTTCGTGCGCCAAGCGGATCAAATCCGCCGCAGGATTAATCGTTCCCAGGACGTTGGACATGCCGCTAAAAGCGACCAGTTTCGGGGTTCGCGCAAGAAGCGAACGGTAAACGTCCAGGTCAAGCAGACCTTCACCCGTCACCGGGATGAATTCCAGTGTTACGCCGCGTTCCGCCGCCAGTTGCAGCCAAGGGACGAGATTGGAGTGGTGTTCCATCTCGGTCAGGATGACCACATCCCCGGATTTCAGGTTGGCACGTGCCCAGGTATATGCCACAAGATTGATGGACTCGGTCGCATTGCGAGTGAAGATAATCTCGCTCGACGACGAGGCGTGAATGAAATCCGCCACCCGCTGACGGGCCTGTTCATACATCGCCGTGGCTTCTTCAGCCAAAGTATGCACGCCGCGATGGATATTAGCGTTGTTGTGGCGCTAGAACTTATCCATCGCCTGGAGAACGGCGAATGGTTTTTGTGTGGTCGCCGTCGAGTCCAGATAGACGAGCGGAATGCCGGGGCGTACTTCGCGGCCCAGGATGGGGAAATCCTTGCGAATGGTGTTGGTGTTGAGGGACATTTTTGTCAGCGAAGTTAGTATTCGAGAATTTGTTTGCTGCCGAGTTTTTTCTGCGTACCGGACGGGCGGATATGCTCCGATGTAAGTGGAAACCATAGAATCTTGTCCGGAACCATCCAGCCATCGGTCAGGTAGACGTTAGAGCGGAATTGAACTGCGACCATTTTATTATCCAACTGTACGACAATGCCTTTCAGCCAGCCGCGCACGCGCTCGCTGCTCTTTTCGTGGTCGCAAAAGACTTCCACTGTATCGCCGACTTCGAAACTGTGTTCTACGCCGGGTGAACGCATAAATGCGAATTGTGCCATCGGGCCTCCCCTAGAACCTTTCTTTTGTTTCTTATTGTAGCTATGAGTACGATCGTTGGCAAGCACCTTGGCGGTCATTGGGTGGCCGTCTTTTCATGGATCGCCTGCTGGAAGCGGGCGCGTACACCTTCATAGGGAATGCGTTGCATAATGGGGTCGAAGAATCCTTCCACGAGTAGCCGTTCGGCTTCCTTTTCGGGAATGCCGCGCGACTTAAGATAGAACAGGGGTTCCTGTTCGAGTTTGCCGACCGTCGCTCCGTGCGAACAGCGAACATCGTCGGCAAGAATTTCCAAACCAGGGATGGAGTCGGCCCGCGCGTTCGGGCTGAGTACGAGATTGCGGTTGGCCTGGTAGCCATCCGTCTTTGCTGCTCCAACGGCGACGTAAATCATGCCTTGCCAGACGGAGCGACTGTGGCCCTTCAGAGCACCTTTGAAAAGCAGATCGCTGGTGGTGTGCGGAGCCAGGTGGTTCTGCTGGGTATCATGGTCGAGGTGCTGGTACCCGTCGGTAAAATAAAAACCGGACATGCGGCCGGTCGCGCCTTCCCCGACCAGGTTCAACTCTGAGAAGTTTTTCGTCAGGCGCGAGCCGATCGCTCCAAAAATCCAGTCCAGGTTGCCGTCGCGGCCCACGCTGACACGTTCGTGCGAAAAATTCCAGATGTGCCGCCCCCACGACTGCAATTCGACAAACCGCAGCGAAGCGTTATCACTGACCTTTATCTCAACGATCCCAGCATGGAGCGCCGGTCCGTTTTCGTCCGGCGAGGCTGCCTCGTGGACATAGGTCACCGACGCACCCTCATCCACCCAGACCAGGATATGAGAGAGATACGCCAAATCCACACCAGGGCCCCATAGTAGGCTGTTCAGCGGCTGCTCAACGGTCACACCTTTGGGGATGTAAAGCACCACACCGTTCTGCGAAAGCGCCCCGGCCAGCGCGGCGAACTTGCCTTCTTCCGGACTGACGGTCTGCCCGGTCATCCTGGCAACCAGTTCCGGGTTTTCGCGTTCGGCGGTATGCAGGTCAGTAAAGATGACGCCTTTATTAATCAGGCCCGGGCTGAGATACGGTTTCGCGCCACCGGGCAAAAGGACAACCTGTCCACCATGTTTGTCAGCAGTCAGCGGCTTGAGCAGGTCTGCCGGGACAGGTGCGAGGTCCCGGAACGCTCCGTCTATGGGCAGGTGGACCGTATCGGCGGGTAATTCACGCAGGTCTGTGCGCCGCCAGGCTTCCTCAGTCATGCTCGGCAGGGACAGGCGGTTGAATGTCTGCCAGGCCTTCTGACGATAATCAGCCAAAACGCCGGAGGCTGGAACCATCGCGGCAGTGAAGACAAAGGTTTTTGCCGGGGCTTCGGTACGGCGGGTGCGAGCAACAACGATTTTCGGTTTCTCTTGCATGTCAACCAACCGAACCTTCCATTTGAAGCTGGATCAGCCGGTTCATCTCGACGGCATATTCCATCGGCAATTCTTTCACCAGCGGCTCGATAAAGCCGGAGACAACCATCGTAGTGGCTTCTTCCTGGCTCAGGCCGCGGCTCATCAGGTAGAACAACTGCTCCTCGCCCACTTTCGAGACGGAGGCCTCGTGCCCGATGCTGACATCCTCCTCATCGATTTCGATATACGGATAGGTGTCCGAACGAGACTGCGGGTCAAGGATGAGCGCATCGCAAGTGGCGTTGGACCGGACGCCGGTCGCACCTTTATAGACCTTGAGCAGGCCGCGGTATGAGGAACGTCCACCACCCTTCGAGATGGACTTGGAAATAATCTTGCTGGTCGTATTCGGGGCAAAATGCACCATCTTCGATCCGGCATCCTGATGCTGACCGGGACCGGCAAAGGCCATCGAAAGCATCTCGCCATGTGCGCCCGGTTCCATCAGATAACAGGATGGATATTTCATCGTGACCTTGGATCCGAGGTTGGCATCCACCCACTCGTGGGTAGCGTCTGCATATACCTTGGCCCGTTGAGTCACCAGGTTGTAGACATTGGTGGACCAATTCTGGATGGTGCTGTAGCGCGAGCGTGCACCTTTCTTCACGATAATTTCGATTACGCCAGAGTGGAAGGAGTCGGTGGTGTATTGGGGAGCCGTGCAGCCTTCTACGTAGTGGACCTGCGCGCCCTCGTCCACAATGATGAGCGAGCGTTCGAATTGACCCACATTGGCAATGTTCAGACGGAAGTAAGCCTGCAGAGGCAGGTCCACCTTGATGCCTTTCGGCACGTAAACAAAGGATCCGCCCGACCAGACAGCCGAGTTGAGCGCGGCGAACTTGTTATCTTCAATCGGGATGACCGTGCTGAAGTATTCGCGGAACAGGTCCGGGTGTTGCCGCAAACCGTCTTCGATGGAAAGGAAAATGACGCCCTGTTTTTCAAGATGCTCGAGGATGGAGTGATAAACCATCTCAGATTCATATTGCGCGCCCACTCCCGCCAGGAACTTACGCTCGGCTTCTGGGATTCCCAACTTGTCAAAGGTGTTCTTGATCGTATCCGGAACATCGTCCCAGGAGCCTTTCGTGCCTTCGGTCGGTTTGACATAATAGAAGATATTTCCCAGGTCAAGGCCGGAAATGTCCGCACCCCAGGTGGGCATGGGCCGCGCCAGGAAATGCGCGAGCCCCTTCAAGCGGAAATCGAGCATCCACTGTGGCTCGCCCTTCATGCGCGAGATATTTTCCACCACTTCCCGGCTCAAGCCTCTCTGAGACTTGAAAACGTAATTCTCCGCATCGTGGAACCCGTATTTATATTGTCCAATTCCTTCCAACATCTTGGATTCTTCACTCATAGCGTTTCACCACAGATGAACACAGATAAATCAGGCAGGGGTTTCTTCGTACTTTTCGCGCACCCAATCGTAACCGCGTTCTTCCAGTTGCAGCGCCAGGTCCGGGCCGCCGGATTCAACGATCTTCCCGCCAAGCATGATATGGACGAACTGCGGCTTGATGTAGTTCAGCAGCCTTTGATAATGCGTGATGACCAGCACGCCAAGTTCCGGTCCGGAGAGTACGTTGACGCTCTCTGCAACGATGCGCAGCGCATCAATGTCCAGACCTGAATCAGTCTCATCCAAAATTGCGATTTCCGGCTTGAGGGTTGCCATCTGCAGAATCTCAGTGCGCTTCTTCTCGCCACCGGAGAAACCGTCGTTCAGGTAACGCCCGGCGAAGGCCGAGTCCATCTTGAGCAGTTCCATCTTCTCTTTGAGCATTTTACGGAACTCCAGGATGGGCATACCCTTATCTTCGGGAGTGACCAAGCGGCGGCGGGAATTGACCGCTGAACGTAGAAAATTTGCCACCGTCACGCCCGGGATGGCAACCGGGTACTGGAAAGCCAGGAACAGCCCCAGGCGGGAACGTTCGTCAGTGGCAAGTTCAAGGAGATTTTTACCCCTAAACCAAATTTCCCCACCCGTCACCATGTAGGACGGGTGTCCCATCAGCGTAAACGCCAGCGTGGACTTGCCCGTCCCGTTGGGCCCCATGATGGCATGGATTTCGCCCTGCTTTACCGCCAGGTCAACACCTTTGAGGATTTCCTTATTCTCGATGCTGACGTGAAGGTTTTTGATAACTAATTCAGACATGAAAGACTCCTGATACAACCTTTTACAGTGACTGCGGGATTATAGCACTCCGAAATAGATATGTCAATATTTATATTAATTATCTAGTATATTGACAAGACGAAACAGGACTGTTATACTTTTATTCAGCCAAACGAGGTAATGATGAATAGCACACGCGATCGAATCTTACAAACCCTCCTGCGCCAGCCGCGTACCACCATCAATGCGCTGGCCGAGGCACTTGGGATTAACCCCATTTCGGTGCGCCACCATCTGACCAATTTACAGGTCGAGGGTCTGGTAAGTAACGAAGAAGAACGTCATGGGGTCGGGCGGCCGCGTCTGGTCTATTTCCTGACCGAGGCCGGCACCGAGCGCTTCCCCACCCGTTATCTGCGCCTGACTTCACGCCTGCTCGACCAGTTGAAATCTACCATGCCGGAACCGATGGTCAGCAAGCTATTCACGCAAATGGCAAGCGCTATGGCCGAAGATTACACCGAACAGATGAAGGGTCTGAGCATGGAAGAACGGCTCGACCTGACCAAAATCCTGCTGGCTGAAGAAGGCTTTAACGTGGAGTGGGAAAAAGCCGGCAACCAATATCAAATCCACGAGATCACCTGCCCATATTTGCGCATCGGCAAGAGTCACCCCGAAGTCTGTACCGTTGATCAGACGCTCATTTCCAAGATGCTGGCCGTTCCAGCAGAAAAAGTCCAGTGCATCCTGAGCGGTGACGCACATTGCACCTATGTCGTCCAGGTGGAGGCGAAGGCAAAATGAGCGAAGAAGCGCCTGCCAATCCCATCCATTGGGACATCCACGATACGCACCCGGACCTCGTGTCTGTGTTGCGCACCAAACTGGCCGAAGTTGTGGACCCGGAGATTTTGCTTAATGTTCTTCAGTTAGGCCTCGTCCGCAAAGTGAGCATCGAGAACGGTGAAGCAAAACTGTACGTGCTGTTGACCACACCCTTCTGCCCGTATGGCCCGGCCATGCTGGAAATGATCAAACAAAAAACCCAGGAGGGTCTGGGGATGTCCGTTACCATCGAACTGGGCTATGAACCGTGGGATTTTTCCCTGATGGAAGATCCCGGCGCGCTTGACTGGGGAATGTACACTTGATTGCAAACCCGCGGACGAAACGTCCGCGGGTTTCATTCGGTCGCAGTCTGGCCTGAAAGCTACGGCCGGGACATCGCGGAGCAGTAAAAATTTATTGTGCTATAATAGAATTTGTATGGCTGAATACACTCAAGAAATGTTACCCGAAGAAGAAGCAATTCACCAAGCCACCCTCCGTAAACAACGCTGGATCATGGCAGGAATCACTATAGCAGTGATTCTTATCCTGGCAGGGATTGTGGTGGCAGTCATACTATTGACGAAATATCCTGCTGTGGCAACAAATGTTCGTGATATCTTCATTATCTTCATGGCATTTGAGTCGCTGATCATCGGCGCGGCCCTCGTGGTGCTCGTCATCCAAATTGCCAGTCTGATTAACTTGCTGCAAAACGAAGTCAAGCCCATCCTGCAATCCACCAGCGAGACCGTTAACACGTTGCGCGGCACAACCGAGTTCTTGAGCGAGAATCTGGTTGAACCGGTGATCAAGCTCAATTCTTACCTGGCCGGACTAAAGAAATTTTTCGACATGTTCGGCAGTAAAAAATTAGTTCATCCAAAAACCACCTTATCAAAAAAGGAGAGATAAAATGTCTGATCATGATGATTTTGGAGCGTTCCTGATTGGTTTCGTTGTCGGAGGTGTAGCGGGTGCCGTTGCCGCCCTGCTCCTTGCCCCTCAATCCGGCGAAGAAACACGCGCGCTCATCAAAGATAAAAGTATCGAACTGCGCGACAAAGCCACCGAACAGGCCGAAGTGGTTGCGTCCAAAGCGAACGAATTCACCGATCAGGCCAGGACCCGCGGCAAGGAAGCCATCGAGAACGTCAAGAAGACTGTCGCTCGCAAGCGCCCAGCCGCCTCAACTGGCGAGTAATAATACAGCACGATATGTCGCAAGGGTTTGGCCTTGAATGGTCAAACCCTTATTTTGTTTGTGTACTAGAGGCTGGTTTTCTATGAAGAAGAAAATCAGTCTCTAATTTTATTGACAGAATGTTCCTCTTTTGTTAAACTCATAGCCATTAAGGAAAACTTTAACGGCTATGTTCCCCATCCAGCCCCTGCGATCATTCGAACAACTCAAACTCCTGGCGGACCCGCGCCGGCTTGCCATTTTACGGCATTTGATGGCTGGTCCCGCCTCGCTGACCTTGCTGGGGAAAGCCCTCGGCCAGCACCCGGCCTGGGTGCGTCACCATCTCAAACAGTTGGAAGCCGCCGGTCTGGTCGAACTGGTTGAGACGCGCGTCCAATCCGGCGTGGTGGAAAAGTTTTACCACGCCCGCGCCAGCGGTTTTCTGGTACAGGAACTCATTCTACCGGAAAACCCGGCTCGACCGGTTATCGTCTTCTCGGGCAGTCATGACCTGGCTGTGGAACTCCTTGCCAATCAACTCTCCGACCATCTCGACGTACTCACCCTCCCAGTCGGCTCATTGGATGGGCTGGTCACCTTGCGCCAGAACCTGTGCAATCTATCCGGTACGCATCTGCTCGACCCAAGCGGTGAATACAACCTGCCCTTTATCCGCCATTTCTTCCCTGACCGGGCAATGCAAGTCGTCACCCTGGCCCACCGCGAACAGGGACTGATGACTGCGGCAGGCACCCCCAAAGCAATTCGTTCGCTGGCCGACCTGGCTCGTGCAGATGTGACCTTTATCAACCGCAACCCCGGTTCCGGGACCCGCCTCTGGCTCGACCGCCAGTTACAGACACTGGGCATCCCGGCCGAAAGTATCCACGGTTACGAGAACGCCGTCAGCACACACACCGGGTGTGCACTCCTAGTCCAAGCCGGCAAAGCCGATGTAGCCCTCGGTTTACGGGCTTCTGCCCGTCAGTTTGGGTTGGACTTCCT
>JAPLGV010000280.1 GCA_026389975.1 Chloroflexota bacterium | reverse complement strand
GGCGGGTAAGCTGGTCGAAGAGCGCCTCGGGCAGGTCGCCTTTGAAAGCCACACACTGGACGAAGCCGGAGCCATCCCGGACGAGCAGGAAGACCAGTTTCCCTTTGTCGGTGCGGCTGTAGACCCAGCCCTGGATTGTTACTTCTTGGCCAATGAATTTTGCAATATCTTCAACTCTGATGATCGCCATAATCTTGCTCCTTCGAGAGAGAAGAGAACAGAGAGTAGAGAGTAGTGACTGCTCTCCGTTCTCTATTCTCTAATAACAATATGCAATTCCTTCAACTGCCTCTCGTCCGGGTACGACGGGGCATCCGCCATCACGTCGCGGGCTGCCTGGTTCTTCGGGAAGGCGATCACCTCACGGATGTTGGGTTCGTCGGCCAGCAGCATCACCAGCCGGTCAATGCCGGGAGCCATCCCACCGTGCGGCGGCGCGCCGTACTCGAAGGCCTCCAGCATGTGCCCAAACTTGAACTGAGCTTCCTCTTCCTCGATACCGAGTAGACTGAACACCTTCGACTGGATGTCACGCCGGTGGATACGGATCGAGCCGGAGGCCATTTCGTAGCCGTTGCAGACCATATCGTACGCCTCCGACAGAATTGTGGATGGGTCGGTCTCGAACCGGTCAAGGTGCTCCAGGCGCGGCATGGTGAACGGGTGGTGTGCGGCGTCCCATTTCTTGAACTCCTCGTTCCACTCGAACATCGGGAAATCCAGCACGAACGCAAAGCCCATCACGTTCGGGTCGGTTAGTTTAAGGGCGTCCCTGAACCAGATCCGCAGCGCACCTAGCACCTTGTGGACCATCTTCGGGCTGTCGGCGACGAACAGGACCAGGTCGCCGGTCGCCGCGCCGGTTAATTTGGACAAGGCTGCAATTTCCGTCTCGCCGATGAACTTGGCTCCGGAGCCTTTCGGACCCTCAGCCGTCAGCGCCAGCGTGACCAGTCCCTTCGCTCCGAGTTCTTTGGAGGTCGCTGTCAGGTTGTCGAGCTGCTTGCGGGCGTACCCGGCGCAGCCCGGTGCCACCAGGCACTCGATGATGCCGCCGCTTTCCAACGCAGATTTGAAGACGACGAACTCGCTCTTCTCGAAAATAGCGCCGACGTTATACAGTTCCATGCCGAAGCGCAGGTCTGGTTTATCGGTGCCGAAGCGTTCCATGGACTCATTGTAGGTCAGGCGCGGCCAGGGTGAGGCCAGCAGTTTCTTGTGTGGAGCCACTTCCGGGAGCATGGCGGTGATGAGGCCCTCGACCATTTCGAGAACGTCATCGCGGTGGACGAAGGACATTTCCAGGTCGAGTTGCGTGAACTCCGGCTGGCGGTCACCACGCGAGTCTTCGTCACGGAAGCAGCGCGCAATCTGGAAGTAGCGCTCGACCCCCGCCACCATCAGCAACTGCTTGAGCTGCTGGGGGCTTTGGGGCAGGGCGTAGAACTGACCGGGGTAGACGCGGGATGGAACGAGATAGTCGCGCGCTCCTTCGGGTGTGGTTTTGAACAGCATCGGCGTTTCGACTTCGATGAAGCCGCGCTCTGAGAGATACTTGCGCATGAACAGCACTACCTCGTGGCGCAGGATGAGGTTGCGCTTCATGCGCTCGCGCCGCAAGTCGAGGTAGCGGTATTTGAGCCGCAGATTCTCGTCAATATCCTCGTCATCCCGGCTGACCACAAACGGCAGGGCTTTGGCCGGGTTCAACACGGTTACTTCGTGCGCCTCCAGCTCGATCTCGCCGGTCGGCATCTTCGGGTTGAACTGGTCCGCCGGGCGCATCCGCACGGGGCCGGTGACCTGCACCACCCATTCGTTTTTCAACCCCTCGACGGCTTTGGCTGCCTCGGGAAACTTATCCGGGTTGGTGACGATCTGGGTGATGCCGAAGCGGTCGCGTAGCACCAGAAAGACCACCCCGCCAAAGGTGCGGAAGTTGTGCACCCACCCGGCCAGTGTGACGGTCTGCCCGGCGTGGCTGGCGCGCAGTTCACCGCAAGTATGAGTTTTGTACATAGACGCCTCCAAAAGATTAAACACGAAGGGCACAAAGTACTCGATGGAAAAAGTTTTTTGTAAGAGTCACAAAGTTTTTCCTTTGTGCTCCTTTGTGACCTTTGTGTTAAAAGGTTCTTTACAAAATAAATCGCCCTCCGCGATTGCGTTGGGCGATGGTTAGGTTTCCGAGAGGTCCTTATCCTTGCAAGCTTCGCCCAACGGCCGGAGGCCGATTATCATTATCGTTATTATTATTGGCGAAGGAGATACTGGTCATGCTTGCCTCAGGTTGGCGGTATTATAGCATAAACTTGTCGGGTTGAGGCTGTTGTAACGCGGGTGGTTGACCCGCCTCGAAATTGTGGGGTAGAATATCTTCATCATGTCCCGCACCCTCACCATCATCACCACCATCTTCCTGATCTTCCTCGCCCTCGCCATTCTCGGTGGGTTGGTGTGGGCCAACACGCTATATGCCCGCCTCCACCCCGGCGAGAAGGATTTCCTCGTCCCCTGGCTGGCGGCGCGCACCTTCCTCCAGTTCGGCGATAGTCCCTACGGCGATCCGGCCACCCAGCGCACCCAGGTAGTCTATTATGGCGGCCGCCTGGCCTTTGAAGGGGAGGACCCACTCCGGCTGAGTGTTCCCTTTCCCGTCGAACTCTTCTATTTTCCCTTTGCCCTGGTCACCGACTACGCCCTCGCCCGTAGCCTGTGGATGACCTGCCTCGAAATTGCACTGGTTGCCCTGGCATTCCTGTCTCTTCGGCTGACCGGCTGGAAACCGGCGCGTAGCCTCCTGCCGCCCTTTTTGATCTTTTCGGTGCTGTGGGTCTACGGGTTCCTCCCATTGGCCGGCAGCCGTGCGGTCATTTTTGTAGCCCTGGCGATTGTCGGTCTCCTGCTCGCCCTGCGCGACGGACGCGACGATTTGGCCGGGGCTTTGCTGGTGGTCCCTTTCTTCAAGCCGGATATTGCCGGCCTCCTGGTGCTTTTTATCTTTTGGTGGGCTATCTATCATCGTCGTAGTCGCATCCTGGCGGGTTTCCTGATGACCCTTGCCATTCTGCTGGCTATCTCGTTCTTCATTTTGTCAGACTGGTTCATGCCATTCACCGGCGGGTTGATTTCCCAAATCAACTACAACCCGGCCTTCACACCTGGTGGCATTTTTGCTTCCTGGTGGCCGGCTGTCGGTCCGCGTCTGGGCTGGGCGCTGACCGGTCTCCTGCTGGTGGTTCTTTTCGTCGAGTGGCGTGAGGTCCGCCGCAAGGATTTCCGTCATCTTCTCTGGACAGCCAGCCTGACCCTGGCGGGCACGCCGCTCTTGGGCATCCCGATCATCCCGCAAGACTATGTTCTGCTTTTCTTCCCCCTGGTCCTTTTCCTCTCCATTTTGACTGAACGCTGGTCGCGTCCCGGCCGCTGGGGTGTGGCGGGCCTCGTGCTCCTGGCCATCTTTTTTGGTTTCTGGATTATCACTGCCAGCCTGTTCCTTGCCGGGGCCTCCGCCGCCCTGAATGGCGTGCTGGCGCTGGTCTTGCCCGTCTTGCTCGTGCTTGGCCTGTACTGGATGCGCTGGTGGGCCGTTCGCCCGCCGCGCACCTGGAGCGACAGCCTCCCATGACCTGGCGGCAGTACCTGCTCCTGGCGCTGCTTGGCCTGGCTGCCGTGACTTTTGTCGCCGCCCTTCAGCCTTCGCCCGGTTACATGGATGCGGATTATTACTATGCCGGGGGACTGCAACTGGTTAACGGTCATGGCTTCACCGAACCCTATCTCTGGAACTATCTGGACGACCCGGCCGGACTGCCGCACCCGTCCCATGCTTACTGGATGCCGCTGGCGTCCCTCCTCGCTGCCGCCGGTGCGGCGGTTTTCGGACCCGCATCCTGGTTCGCCGCCCGGACCGGTTTTCTTCTGGTCGCTGCGCTGATCCCGCCCCTGACGGCTGCCCTGGCCTGGTCCTTCACCTCCCGCCGCGACCTGGCTCTCACCTCCGGCCTGCTGGCGGTTTTCCCGGCCTTTTACCTGTCCTTTTTGCCGGTGACGGACACCTTTGGCCTGTACATGCTTTTCGGCGGCCTTTTCTTTCTCATTCTCAACCGTAGATCCTCCGCCTTCAATCCTTTGCTGCTCGGCCTTTTGGCCGGTCTGATGCACCTGGCACGCACCGACGGCCTGCTCTGGCTGCTTTTAGCCTTCGTCGCTGTCCTCCTTTTCCGCAAGCCAAACCAATCACTATTCTCTATTCTCTATTCCCTTCTCTCTATTTTGGCCGGTTATCTGCTGGTCATGGCTCCCTGGTTTATCCGTAACTACGCTGCCTTTGGCACGCCCCTGGCTCCCGGCGGCTCGAAGATGCTCTGGCTCACTTCTTATGACCAGTTGTTTAGCTACCCGGCCAGCCAGATCACGTTTTCAGCCTGGTGGCAATCTGGCCTCCGGGCCATTCTAAGAGTTCGTGCCTGGTCGCTGGGTCTTAACCTTTCCAATATGCTTTCGGTGCAGGGGGAAGTATTCCTACTCCCGCTGATTGGGCTCGGCTTCTGGCATCTGCGCAAGGATCGGCGCGTGCAGTTCGCAGGTCTTGCCTGGCTGATGACGCTTGCTGCCATGACGGCTGTCTTCCCATTCGCGGGCGCGCGCGGCGGCTTTTTTCACTCCGGTGCTTCCGTGCAGACGGTCTGGTGGGCGCTCGCGCCGGCGGGCCTCGACCGGGTCATTGCGTGGGGGAGCCGGAAGCGCGGCTGGAACGTTGCCCAGGCCGGGACGATTTTCCGGTCGGGGCTGGTTGCCCTCGCCGCGCTGTTGACGGCGGTCATTGTCTACGGGCGGGTCATGGGTGGGGGCGGCGGCCCGGTCTGGAGTCAGGAAAATGATGCGTATAGTCAGATAAGGACAATACTGGTTTCACAAGGGATGACTGACGAGGCGGTTGTCATGGTTGCCAATCCGCCGGGGTTTTATCTGGCCTCCGGCAATCCGGCGATTGCTGTCCCGGACGGGGACGTGAATACCCTTTTGAGGGTAGCTCAACGCTATGGGGCGAAATATGTGATTTTGGAGGAAGGGGGCACGCCGGGTGGTTTAATGCCAGTCTATGATCACCCGGCAGAGCAGACAGGCCTGCAATATCTGGGCGACGTTGGTGGGGCGTATATCTATGGCATCCAACCCTGAGAGTCGCGTACCGCCTCGGGCTGTTTGGGCACTGGCCGGGATCGCCCTGCTTTCGGTGGGGCTGTATTTGGCGTTCAGCGGAGTCTATTATCATTTCGGCTTCCCGCTGGATGATGCCTGGATCCATCAAACTTATGCCCACAACCTGGCGTTACGTGGCGAATGGTCTTTCCTGCCCGGCCAGCCTTCCGGCGGTTCGACAGCTCCGCTCTGGTCGGCGTTACTGGCGATTGGCTTCTGGCTGAGACTGGCTCCCTACATCTGGACGTATTCGCTCGGTGCGGTCGCATTGTGGAGGCTGGCGGTTCTCGGCGAGTCGGCGGTGCGGCGGCTGGTATCCTCGTATCGTCCGCGCTTCCCGTGGGTCGGCGCGGCGCTGGCACTGGAATGGCACCTGGTCTGGGCGGCGGCCTCTGGGATGGAAACGCTCCTGTTTGCTTTGTTGGCGACTGCTACGCTGGTGCTGATCATATCGGGATCGCAAAAATATTCCAGTCTTGGCTTGCTGATTGGTCTCTCCATCTGGGTGCGGCCGGATGGGGTTACACTGCTCGGTCCGGCAGTGCTGGTGATCTTGTTGATGCAACCCTCATGGTCAAAGCGTCTGCGGGCACTGGTAAACCTGGGAGCGGGCTTTGGAAGTCTGTTTGCACTTTATTTGCTTTTCAATTTGATTATCTCCGGCTCCCCTTTGCCGAATACGTTTTATGCCAAGCAGGCGGAATACGTGGATTACCTGAAATTGCCGTTTCTCGTAAGGTATGGAAGTGAGGCGTTTCCGGTTTTGAAAGGGATGGGGGTCATTTTGTTGCCGGGGTTGGTGCTTACACTGGTCTCCGCCCTCCGCCGCCGAGCCTGGGGAGTGCTGGCGGCTGCAATCTGGTTCGTCGGTTTTTTGGCACTATACGCCTGGCGGTTGCCGGTCACTTATCAGTACGGGCGCTACGTCATGCCAGCAATGCCGATTTTCTTCCTGCTCGAGTTGGCTGGGTTAGTGGAATTTACCTTGGTCCGCGGCCCACACTGGCGATGGATTATCTCGGTGTCTTGGAGACTGGCCGCGTGTGGCGTTTTAGTTGTCTTCTGGGTGCTTGGTGCTCTTCACTATGCCCAGGACGTGGCATTCATCGAAAGCGAAATGGTTGCAACGGCAAAGTGGGTTTCTGCCGATGTTCCACCGAACGCGCTGGTTGCAGCGCATGATATCGGTGCGCTGGGATATTTTGGCGGACACGACCTGGTTGATCTGGCTGGCTTGGTATCGCCAGAAGTGATCCCTTTCCTGCGAGACGAGGATCGGATTGCGGCTTACCTGAATGAGCGCGGTGTGACATATCTGGTCACCTTCCCGGACTGGTATCAACGCCTGACCTCGGGTCTGAGTCTGGTTTTTACAACGGGTGCACCTTATGCCCCGGCCTTTGGTGAGCTAAATATGGCGGTATATCGCTGGCCGGGTCCGTGAACTGCTCACATTAAATTCGGGTCTTTGGGAATTCCCCCATCCCAGCGTTATAGCGATTCCCTGAGAACCTTACAGGGTACTGCGTAAATATTTGAACCCAAATCGTCGTTTATTCCTTACTTTTTGGCAGCGTCAGTTCAGAGATTATGCAAGAAGCAGTAAATAGGCCGCTTGGTTGACCTGTGCTATACTCTAGATAGTCTTGTTTATGGCAGGCATGTATAAATGGAAGAAATCACAATTGTTGTTGTAGATGATCACCCATTATTCCTGCAGGGGGTTATCAATACACTTTCCCTTGAGCCTGGATTCAAAATCGTTGGACAGGCATCGAATGGTGCAGAAGCCTTGACGATGATTCGCGCCCTGCACCCGCATATCGCCGTGGTGGATATTAACTTACCCGGAATGAACGGACAGCAGGTTACGCATCAAGTTGTTCAAGATAAACTGTCCACTCGGATTGTGTTGTTGACCGCCTATGACGATCACGAGCAGATTATCCATGCGGCCGGGGCCGGCGCGGCTTGTCCAAACCGTCAAGGAAGTTGTCAATGGAAAATTCGTCATTGAAAATAGCGTTTTTGATCAAAAAGAGTTTGAACGCTGGCTCGATGATGAGATGGAGAAAGCGCGTCACATATGCAGCGAGCCAGGCAGCCCTTTCCATCCACTTTCTGAGCGCGGAGCAGGGGTACTTACCTGCGTTGTCAAGGGAATGAGTAATATGGAAATTGCTTCCGCATTGTGCATCAGCCATCAGACGGTCAAAAACCATGTCACCTCCATTTTGCGCAAGTTCGGTGTGGAGGATCGCACGCAAGCAGTTGTCTATGCACTCAAACGTGGGTGGGTAAAGTTATACGATAAAGCTTCGCAGTCTCTGGAGTGAACCATGTCATCGCCCTCAGATCAACAAACGCCCACATCTATCGAAGATCCTCAGACTTTAATCCAGTCGGAGTTGGATGATAGCAATCGCGCTTTGAATGAAATCACCTTGATGTTAGAACAGAGCCGTGTCGAGGTGGGTAAGTTGACCCAACGTAACGCCGCTGTAACGGCGCATTTGCAGCAGATTCCAGGTCAAATTGACGAAATTCCTTGTGAAGAGATCCGCACCGCTTATGATACTGCCATGGATGCGCAGCAACGTTTATTCGTAATGCGTGGACAGTTGGAAAAATTACAAGGTGACCAGGCGCATCTGGAGCGATACATGGGTATGTTGGAACGCCTGAAGAATGCGGTAAGCGCTGGCGGCGTCAATGGTGGAAAGAGCGACCGGGGCGGCACATTCAGCGTAGAAATGCTGGTTAATGTGCAAGAGGCGGAACGTCAACGGCTTTCACGCCAGATGCACG